>NZ_JBFUIX010000020.1:0-79812 GCF_056401635.1 Paenibacillus sp. P4_E11
GCGCTAGCCGCGGCACCGCGGCCAGCCGCGAGCCCCGCGCCGCCAGCGGCCGTGCCGCCCGTCGGCGCGGCCAAGGAGCCGCCACCATGCTGAAGCTGATCGGCGCGGTGCTCGTGCTGCTGGCGTGCACGCTATTCGGACTCGCACAGGCAGCGCAGTTCGCCCGCCGTCCCCGTCAACTCCGCCAGCTCACGCAAGTACTGCAGCGGCTCGAGACGGAGATGGTGTACGGCTTCACGCCGTTAGCCGACGCGCTGCGCCGAATTGCTCCGCAGCTCGGCGCACCGCTCGGGGACATGCTCGTCACGGCCGCGGACCGAATGGAGATCGATGGCGCCACGGCCAAGGACAGCTGGCATCAAGCGGTCCAACTGCACTGGAAGCATACTTCGCTGAAGGCTAACGAACGCGAGGCATGGAACCAGCTAGGTTACACGCTGGGAACTTCCGATCGGGAGGATCAAGTGAAGCATCTAAGGCTGGCGGCCAGCTTGCTGCAAGCCGAAGAGCAGGTGGCCTGGGAGGAACAGAGGCGCTACGAAAAGATGTGGAGAAGCCTCGGTGTGCTGGCAGGAGCTTTCATCGTAATTTTGATGTACTAGGAGAGGTGCCAGACATGAACGTGGACGTAAATGCGATTTTTCAGATCGCCGGCATCGGAATCATAATCGCGATGATTCACACGGTGCTCAAGCAAATGGGCAAGGAAGATATGGCGCATTGGGTTACCGTCATCGGCTTCGTCGTCGTCCTGTTCATGGTCGTCAGTTTGCTGGACGACCTATTCAAGGAAATCAAAACGATATTCCTGTTCCAGTAGGTGAGCCGTAGTGGAAATCATCCAAGTCGTAGGTCTCGGTTTTATCGTAACAATTCTGTCACTCATCCTGAAGGAACAGAAGCCATTGTTCGCTTTCCTTCTATCGACCGTCACGGGCATCTTCATCTTCTTGTTTCTCATCGGCAAAATATCAGCGGTCATTCAAGTGCTCGAACAATTGGCTGCACAATCGAACATCAATCTGGTATTCCTGAAAACGATTCTGAAAATTATCGGCATCGCCTATATCGCCGAATTCGGAGCGCAAATCGTAAGGGATGCGGGGCAAGAATCCATCGCCTCGAAGATTGAACTGGCAGGAAAGGTGATCATTATGGTCATGGCGATTCCGATCATAACTGTCATCGTGGAGACGGTCGTGAAGCTGCTGCCAGCTTAAGGAGGGATTGTGTAGAGGCTATGAAACGGAACCAGTCGCACCAATCGTTGAACTTGCCAATCGAAGCAACTGCCTCTCCTGTGATACAAGTCTTAAGAATGCCTTTCATAATCCGAACACGCTCCATCGCGGCTTGTCTGCTGCTTATCCTGATGATCTTCCTGGCAGGTGCAGGGACAGCCACTGCCGCGTCCGTCACCGCTGCTGAAGCCTCAACTATGACTGCAGCTACAGGCACGATGAGTACAACTTCTCCGACAGACGCCTTGATCGAGAAGCAAGCCGAACATCTGCAAACCGATCAAGTGGAGAACTACTGGAACAAGCTGATGAAGGAATATGGCGGGTATTTCCCGGATAGCCAGACACCCAAATTTATGGACTTGCTCGTTCCAGGCAACAAAGGACTCAGCTTCAAATCCATCATGTCGGCATTCGTGAACTACTTCTTCCATGAAGTGCTCTACAACGGCAGGCTGCTCGCCTCAATCGTTATTCTGACCGTATTCAGCATGATTCTGGAGACGCTGCAAACCGCGTTCGAGCGCAACACAGTCAGCAAGATCGCCTATGCGATTTCCTACATGGTGCTGTTGCTGCTAGCAGTCAACAGCTTCAACGTAGCGATCGGGTATGCCAAGGGTGCGATTGAAAGTATGATTCACTTCATGATCGCCGTCATTCCGCTCCTGCTGATGCTGCTTGCTTCTATGGGGAATGTCGTGACCGTTACGGTGATGCACCCACTGATCATCTTCATGATCCACACGATTGGAACGTTGATCTATGCGGTCATCTTCCCGTTGCTATTCTTCTCTACCTTGCTGTACATCGTTAGCTCGATCAACGACAAGTACAAGGTAACGAACCTGGCGAAATTATTACGCAATGTAAGTGTAGGCTTACTGGGTGTCGTTGTAACGGTATTTCTTGGTGTCATCTCCGTGCAAGGTGGGACAAGTGCTGTAACCGATGGGGTAACGCTACGAACCGCCAAATTCATCACCGGCAACTTCGTACCGGTTGTAGGCCGAATGTTCTCGGACGCATCGGACACGGTTATAGGGGCTTCGTTATTGGTCAAAAATGCGGTAGGTATCGCCGGAGTCGTCATCATCGTATTCCTCTGCGCCTTCCCAGCGATCAAGATTCTTACGCTGGCGCTAATCTACAACGTAGCTGGAGCAGTGATGCAGCCGCTTGGCTCGAATCCGATCGTCACCTGCTTGCAGACGATTGGGAAGAGCTTGATATATGTGTTTGCGGCATTGGCCGCCGTAGGGCTCATGTTCTTCCTGGCCATCACGATCATTATTACGGCAGCCAATATGACGGTCATGATGCGCTAGACGGAAAGATCGATTCCCCGATAACGTTGTCCGTCTCTAGACTGCGAAGCCGTATACCCGGAGGAGGACCTGCAGATGATCGCATGGCTGAGCGAGTGGCTGAAGCAAATTATTCTCGTCATTCTACTAGCCGCATTCGTTGACCTGCTAATGCCGAACAACGGGCTGCAGCGTTACGTGCGGACTGTCCTGGGCCTGTTCATCTTACTTACGCTGCTATCGCCGATCTTCAACTTGTTTCAGAAAAGCCTGGACCCCCGCAAGCTGATGGCTTCGGTGGAGGAGCTGCCCGCGCTGGTGAGGGGCTCGACAGTATCCGGGTCAGCCAACACAACCGTCATGAAGCCGCTTGACACGGTGTTGCAGGAGGCGAACAAGCTGAAGACCGTGAATGAGCAGCAAACGATTCAATTGTTGGAAACGAGATTAGCATCAGAATTGAAGATCAGCCTGGAAACTATCTCGCAAGTGAAAGTCAAGAATGTCAGTGTAACGATTCAGTCAGACAACAACGGAAAGCCGCGCATCGAGAAGATGCAGGCGATCCTTTATAACATAGATGGGGCAGCAGGTGCAGGTAACGATGAAGCAACACGCAGTGATGGACGAGGACGTACGATCGAGCCAGTAACCCCGGTGAAGCCGGTGCAGATTCAAGTGCGTGTAGGTGAAACGAAGGCAGGAGAGCGCACTACGCAAGACGCAACACAACTGAGAGAGGCCGAACAGCAAGCAAAGACGCAAATCTATGAGCTCTTGACGCAGCAGTGGCAGTTGAAACGAGACCAAGTTCAGTTGTACTACGAATCGGAGCAGCGAAAGTGAGGTGAGCTCTTGGGGAAATGGTTGCAAGTTGTGGAGAAGTGGGTTGGCGGCGGTCCGGGAGGCGGCAAGCGCGTTACCGCCTTCCGCTGGCTGATGCTGATTGGATTGCTCGGCGTTGCATTGATGCTGATGAATTCTTTTTTGACCATTAAACAAGTCGATCCTTTGCCCGAGGGTAGAGCTTCCCCCACAGGCGATGCGAAGCAAACGTTCGGCAGCAAGGAGAATAAGGAAGCGATCGGCTTCAGCGATTATGAGCATTCCTACGAGACGGCCATTCGCGATATTCTCCAAACGATTGTCGGAGTAGGAGATTCTCAAGTGCTGGTCACGATTGAATCTACCGAGGAAACGATCGTTCAATCCAATACCAAGGAATCGCAGCAAATCACGACCGAGAAAGATACGAACGGCTCGCATCGCAACATAACAGAAGTTACAAGAAGCGGGGAAGTTGTTCTCTACGAGCTATCCGGCAATCAAACCCCAATCGTACTGAAACGCATCAAGCCTAAGATTAGAGGGGTCCTTGTGGTCGCGAAAGGCGCAGAGAACGTAACCGTCAAGCAGATGATTATAGAAGCCGTCAGCCGTGGGCTGGATGTGCCGCCCCATCGCATATCTGTCCAGCCTAGAAAACAGTAAATTCGGTTAAGCAAGCTAAAGCCTCGGGGTATCAGATGGAGTCTCTCAGTTTCCTCTGAATCAAACCCGCCTATAGAGGTGGAGGCATATTCATAAATTCAAACCCAATATTAGGAGGAATGTAACGATGAACGCGAAACGTCAAACAGTATGGCTGGTATCGATGCTTAGCTTGATGGTGGTATTGTCTGCTTACTACTTGTTCACCGAAGATGTGAAGGAAGTCGATGTAGCCAGTCAGCAGTTGCAAGGCAATGAGATCAAGGTCGACACAACCGCAACTTCAACTTCAAAAACGACTTCAACATCGACAGCTACTGGCGACAAGAAGACAACCGACGCAGCAAAGACAGATAGCAAGTCGGAGCCTACTACTGCTAAGGTAACCGATTCTAAGACAGGCACAACTACAACAGGCAAATCCGATGCGGAAGTGCTGAAGCAACTTGCGGCTACATCAACAGCCAAATCGGGCTCGGACTTTTTCAAAACAGCTCAAATCCAACGTGACGAAGAATTGAGTATGCTGACTGAGAAATGGATGACAGTTAGCCTCGATTCCAAAAAATCGACAGAGGACGTATCGAAGGCACTCAATGAGCTTGAGAAAATTCAGGATCAGGAAGCCCGCGTGTCAAGCCTCGAAGATCTTCTTGGTAAAGACTTCAGCAATGCGCTCGTGCTGCAAGACGGCAACAAATGGAAGGTTGTCGTTCAAGCCGCCAAGCTGGAGAAGAGCCAAGGGGTTACCATCGTGGATATGGTAATGAAGGAATTGAATGTAGGCGCAGACAAAGTGTCGATCCAGTACATCAAGTAAGGTGGTTACCGTTTCTGAAAAGCGGAGGGGTTGCGGCAAGCCACTATGCCGGAGCCTCTTTGTTTTTTACCGATTCAGAATGATTAACTTCGCTGATTGTTCATCGTTTCGGCAAACGCACGGCGTCAGAGGACGCCGTTAGGCGTTTATCCTTATTGCATTTCTTCAAGGAATTCCGGCTGTTTCGGCAAAAGTTCTCATGATTCATCAAAGGATTCGACAGCGCCGATGTAGAAATGCAGTAGAGAATCGTTGAAACAATAGTTTCCCACGGCGGCTTGCGTGAGGTATAATCATCTTTATGTGTTATTCTTCATTGTGATATAATACATACGTTGCTCGACACCGGGGACATGTTTCCCAATTCTTGAAGGAGTGAACCTTTGGATGTTTAAACTTAGCGAAATTAAAGAATTGGTCAAACTAATCGATCAAACCTCCGTTTCGGAGCTAGAAATTGAGAATGAAGGAACTCGCCTTTTCATCCGCAAGCCGGGGAAGACGGAGTCGGTCGTTGTGACGCACGCTCCAGCGGTACAGCCTGTATATGCAGGAACTGCACCTGTTGCGTTTGCGCAACCAATTGACGCTCCTATGGCCGCTGGAACCGGTCAATCCGCACCTAATGATGCGCAACCATCGAATCCGACAGCAGGCTTACATACGATCAAATCGCCTATGGTCGGCACGTTCTACCAAGCGTCGGCTCCTGGCGCCGCACCATATGTATCGATCGGGGACAAGGTCAGCGAGAAGACCGTTGTGTGCATTGTTGAGGCCATGAAGCTGATGAATCCGATCGATGCTGAGATTAGAGGCGAGATCGTCGACATCTTGGTGGAGGACGGTCAATTGGTTGAATACAATCAAGCCTTGTTCTTGGTGAAGCCGGAATAACTGGAGGAACGAGAAAAGATGAAGTTTCAGAAAATATTGATTGCGAACCGAGGAGAAATTGCTGTCCGGATCATTCGCGCTTGTCGTGAAATGGGCATTTACACCGTTGCGGTATTCTCTGAGGCAGATCGTGAAGCGCTTCATGTTCGTTTGGCGGACGAAGCGTACTGCATCGGACCTACGCTTTCCAAGGATAGCTACTTGAATTTCACGAATATTATGAGCGTAGCTACTCTGACGGAATCCGATGCGATTCATCCGGGTTACGGCTTTCTGGCCGAGAACGCCGACTTCGCGGAAATTTGCGAATCGTGCAACATAACGTTCGTCGGCCCGTCTCCGGATGCGATCAACCGGATGGGCGACAAATCCGTAGCCAAGCAGACGATGAAGGAAGCGGGCGTTCCGATTATTCCAGGTTCGGACGGACTTGTCGAGGATATACAGGAAGCGATTCGTCTTGGACGGGAGATCGGTTACCCGATCATTATCAAGGCAACCGCTGGTGGCGGCGGTAAAGGAATTCGGATAGCCGAAGACGAGGAGTCACTCGTTCAGCAGATCTCGCAGGCGCAGCAAGAAGCGGAGAAAGCGTTCGGCAACGCCGGCGTCTATCTGGAGAAATATTTGACTGGCATGAAGCATGTGGAAATTCAGATTATTGCTGATAAACACGGCAACGTCGTTCATCTAGGCGAGCGGGATTGTTCCATTCAGCGGCGCAGGCAGAAGCTTCTTGAGGAAGCCCCTTGTCCTGTACTGACGCCAGAGACCCGTCAAGCGATGGGCCAGGCCGCTGTTCGCGCCGCTCAAGCTGTGAATTACTCAGGAGCAGGAACGCTCGAATTTCTACTCGGACCGGACGGCAACTTCTACTTTATGGAGATGAACACACGGATTCAAGTAGAGCATCCGGTAACCGAGATGATTACCGGTGTTGACATTATTAAGGAAATGATCCAGGTCGCCGAGGGAGAACCGCTTTCTTTCGCGCAAGAGGATATTCAAATAAACGGTTGGTCGATCGAGTGCCGCATTAACGCTGAGGACCCGGAGCGCAATTTCATGCCTTCGGCCGGACGAATCGGATTTTATTTACCTCCGGGCGGCCTTGGTGTAAGGGTGGACAGTGCGGCCTATCCGGGTTACACGATTTCTCCGCACTACGATTCGATGATCGCCAAGCTGATTGTATGGGGACATACGCGCGAGGAAGCGATTGACCGGATGCGTAGAGCACTTGCCGAGTTTGCGATTGAAGGCATTCATACGACAATCCCGTTCCACCTCAAGTTGCTTGATCACAACATGTTCCATGCTGGAACGTTTGATATTAAGTTTTTGGAAGAGCACGATGTGAACGATCCGAATTCTTGAATGGTTGTCCGAAGATACGAAGCGTTGCCGAACGATTTGTCATAAAATTCGTGAAATGGTATAGTAATGAATTAAGACAGGCAATGCTTATTCCGTAGAAATGAATTCTCAGAGGCACAACCTCACTTTGTGGGGATAAGGTTCGGGGCCCCCGCAAAGTACTAGGAATTCGCTTCGGAGGCACTACCTCACTTTGTGGGGATCTATTTAGGAGGTGTAAGCCATGACTACGTTAGCTGCGGATTTCGAAAAAACGGACATCGGCACGATTCAGATTGCTCCCGAAGTCATTGAAGTGATTGCCGGGTTAGCCACGGTCGAAGTATCAGGAGTGGCGGGCATGAGCGGTGGATTCGCTGGCGGGATCGCCGAGCTTCTAGGCCGTAAAAATTTGTCCAAAGGCGTCAAGGTAGAAGTCGGTCAGCGTGAAGCAGCTGTAGACGTGAACATTATTATAGAATTTGGCAATCGCATTCCCGAAGTAGCTAGCGAGATTCAACGCAATGTGAAGCATGCGATCGAATCGATGACCGGTCTTAACGTGGTCGAAGTGAACGTACACATCCATGATGTGCACTTCAAGACGACGGTCAAGACGGAAGACGATGAGACTGCTATGCAGCGGGTCAAGTAATTGCTAAGGCTCGAAGCGGGCTGTGGATGCACGCCGCTCGCTACCCGAGCTCGTGTCAATCAACCCCCTAACGAAAGTCAGGGGGTTTACTTCATGCCGGAAGGGGACAAGCATCGTGGTAAAAATTTTGGATCGGCTACTCCTGTTCGTGTACACGGTACTCGTAGGAGTCGCTCTCATCTTTGTATTGGTCGCAGCACTCGGCTTCGTTCCATTCGAAAAAACGGGCGATTTTGTATACAATTTATATTACGAAGGCTCGACCGCTTACCCGATCATTGCACTCACCTTGTTCACGTTGCTCGTGTCCTGTCGGTTTTTCTACGTTGCGGTTCGCAGAGGTCGGTCGCAAGTTCCATCCATTGATCAAAGGACCGATTTTGGCGACATCCGGATTTCGCTAGAGACCGTGGAGAACTTGTCCTTGAAGGCGGCTGGGCGTGTCCGGGGAGTGAAGGACTTGAAGGCGAGAGTATCGGTAACCGATGCCGGCCTAGAAATCGTAATACGTGCGTTAGTAGACGGAGAAAGCTCCATTCCGGATTTGTCGGAGGAAGTGCAGCGTTCCGTGAAAGGGCACTTGGAAGACGTGACGGGTATTCCCGTAGCACATGTATCTGTATTTGTCGCTAACGTAACCCAGACCACGACATTTAAAAGCCGTGTCGAATAGAGGTGATCTTCTCCGTGCAAAATGAATGGTGGGTACGGCACAAGGGTAAGATTGTCGGAGCAGGGGCCGGTCTGTTTCTTGCGATCATCTATTTGTTCTTCGGCTTCTGGGATATGTTGGTTGTCGCCTTCATTATTACTGTATGTTTATACTTGGGTAAAATTATCGATGATCAGGAGTCATTACCTGACGTGGACGATTGGCTTAAGAAGCTGGGCGACCAGTGGAGACGGTTCCGTTAAGCAAAAGTTGAAACCCCTTGGATGGCGTTTAAGCTTTCCGTCGGGTTTTTTTCTTGTCATCTTTATTTGTGGGGAATGTTTTTTTTGGTATACTAAGGAATATTAGAATGAATTCGTGTGTTGGAGGATCAGGATGAAGCGCAGATTGGCCAGGGAAATAGCAGTACAGAGCTTGTTTCAGATGGAAATGAATGAAGTGTCAGCGCAGGAAGCGATCGAGACGATCGTGGAAGAAGCAGGGCAAGAGAATGAGACGGACTTGTCGCTAACAGAAGGGGAGTCGATCTCGACCGAATATATCGTTGAGCTTGTGGAGGGAACCGCTTCACATATCAAGGAGATTGATCAGATTCTGACCGTCTACTTGAAAGGTTGGAAGATGGACAGGCTGTCGAGAGTGGATCGGCAAATTCTGCGACTCGCTTCGTACGAGATGCTGCACAGCAAGGAAGTGCCGCCGAAGGTCGTAATCAACGAAGCGATCGAGCTATCCAAGCACTATGGGACAGAAGAGTCGGGCAAGTTCGTCAACGGCGTGCTGGGCAAGATGATCAAGGAGCTTCCGCAGCTGCAAGGGCGGTAGAATAGCTGACAACCAACACCAAACTTACTGAGCGAGAGTGCCGAGGAGGAACGTTTGTGTCCGCACAAATCATAAATGGGAAACAGATCGTAGCCGAAATCCGAGAAGGATTGAAGCAGGAAATCGAAGGGCTGGCAAGTCAAGGCATCCATCCGGGGTTAGCTGTCGTACTCGTGGGCGAGGACCCGGCATCGGCCGTCTACGTGCGCAGCAAAGCCAAAGCTTGTGAGCAGGTTGGCATTCATTCCGAGGTGTACAAGCTGCCAGTCGAGACGTCAGAGCAAGAGCTGCTCGCACTCATCGACAAGCTGAACAAGGATGCGAATATCAATGGAATCCTGGTACAACTGCCGCTGCCGAAGCACATTAACGAAGATGCGGTGATCGACGCAATCTCGATCGAGAAGGATGTGGATGGATTTCATCCGATCAGTGTGGGTAACCTTGTGATCGGGAAGCCGAGCTTCCTGCCGTGTACGCCTGCAGGGGTAATCGAGATTATTCGTCGCACGGGCGTCGATATGGCAGGCAAGCGTGCTGTCGTGATCGGGCGTAGCAATATCGTCGGTAAACCGATGTCGCTATTGCTTCTGCGTGAACATGCTACGGTGACGGTGTGCCACTCGCGTACTGCCGATATGGCTGCATTAGCCCGCGAAGCGGACATTCTTGTCGTCGCGATTGGCAAGCCGAAGTTCGTGAACCGCAGCTTTGTCAAGCCAGGAGCCGTCGTCATTGATGTGGGGATCAACCGTCTGGAAGACGGCAAGCTGGCCGGCGACGTTGATTTCGATGACGTTGTGGACATTGCTGGACATCTAACGCCGGTACCGGGTGTCGTAGGACCGATGACCATTACCATGCTGCTGAAGAACACGGTTGAAGCCGCCAAGCAAGCGGCTGGCCGCAAGTAAGGCCTTGGAACAACCCGTTAGGAGGGGAGACCTACTTGGCCCAATCTATATTATCGATTAAAGATTTGAACCGATACATCAAGATGAAGCTCGAAGGCGATCAAGTGTTGCAGGATGTGTGGGTGCGTGGAGAGATTTCCAACTTCACGCATCACTCCAGCGGACACATGTATTTCACGCTCAAGGATCCGGACAGCCGCATCAAGAGCATCATGTTCGCCTCGCAGAATCAGAAGCTGGGCTTTATTCCCCGGGAAGGGACGCGTGTCATCGCCCGCGGGAATATTTCCATTTATGAACGGGACGGGCAATATCAGTTCTATGTGATGCAGATGCAGCCCGATGGCGTGGGAAACCTTTATCTGGCCTTCGAACAATTGAAGAAGAAGCTTGGTGACGAAGGGTTGTTCGCCGTGGAGCGCAAGCGGCAGCTGCCTAAGTTCCCGCGGGCTGTCGGCGTTATTACTTCGCCGACTGGAGCGGCTGTGCGCGATATCATCATCACACTTCAACGGCGGTACCCGTCGATTCCTATCCTGCTGTATCCGGCCGTCGTGCAAGGCAATCAAGCGGCGCCTTCGGTCGTGCGGGGCATAGAAGCGATGAACCGGCTGGGCGAGGTTGATGTACTGATCGTCGGCCGCGGCGGCGGATCACTGGAAGAGCTGTGGGCGTTCAACGAAGAGATCGTCGCCCGCGCCATTCGCGCTTCTCGCATTCCGGTCATCTCGGCCGTCGGCCACGAGACCGACTTCACGATCGCGGACTTCGCGGCGGACTTGCGCGCCGCCACCCCGACCGCTGCCGCCGAGCTGGCGGTGCCGCATCAGCAGGAGCTGAAGCAGCACCTCCACCATCTGCAGCAGCGGCTGCAGCAAGCCCAGCACTCGCGGCTGCGGACGCTGCGTGAACGGCTGGCGCGGCTCCGCAGGTCGCCCGCGCTCACGAACCCGCGCCGGCAGCTGCTTCAGCCGGCGGAGCGACTGGATCGGCTGCGCGAGCAGCTCGCCTATCGCATTGCCGGGCAGCTTGCCCGGGTGCGGGAGAAGCGGTTCAAGCTCGACAAGTCGCTGTCCGCCTTCGACCCGACCGAGCAGGTCATCTTCGCCAAGCGCCGGCTCCAGACTTCGCAGCGCCAATTGCTGCAGTCGATGCAAGGTGCTTTTAAGGACAAGCGGCAGCAGTGGGCTTCACAGATTCGCCATTTGGATGCGTTAAGCCCACTCAAGGTGATGCAGCGCGGCTATAGTCTCGTCTATGATGAGAAAGAGATACGAATTGTGAAATCAATTGATCAAGTACAACTGGGAGATATACTGAAAATCAGGCTCACAGACGGCAAGTTGGACTGCCATGTGTGGGGGATGGAGGAGAATCCGGATGTCGAAAGCGAAGGATGATACACAGCTCAGCTTCGAACAGGCGATGGAAAAGCTGGAGCAGATCGTGACCCGTTTGGAGAATGGCGACGTTCCGTTGGAGCAGGCGATCGAGCTGTTCCAGGAAGGGATGAAGCTGTCGCAACTATGCGGACAGAAACTCGAAGTCGTCGAACGCAAGATCGAAACGCTGATGGAAGAGAACGGCTCGCTCGTGAAGAAACCGTTCCAGCAGGTACAGGAAGATAAAGGAGAGCTTAACGGATGACCGAACGGCAGGCCCTAACCAACATACAAGCATACATCAAAGAACGGGCTTCCCGCGTCGAAGCTGAGTTGCTTCGTACGGTTCCTTCGGAGTGGAACTTTCCCATCACGCTGCGCGAAGCGATGGACTACTCGCTTATGGCTGGCGGTAAGCGGCTGCGCCCGATATTCTTACTGGCCGCGGCTGAAGCATTCGCAGGCACTGGGGTGACTGATGCTGCACTGCCTGTTGCTTGCGCGATCGAGATGGTCCATACGTACTCACTCATTCACGACGATCTTCCTGCAATGGATAATGACGATTACCGCCGCGGTCGATTAACGAACCATAAAGTATACGGTGAAGCGATAGCGATTCTTGCTGGCGATGGGTTGCTGACGCATGCGTTCTACAATGTGGTCCAGGCTACCCGGAAGCACGGTATCCCAGCCGATCGGGTGCTGACTATTGTCGAGGAACTGTCCATTTATGCAGGAGCGAGAGGCATGGTAGGCGGGCAAGTGGCAGATATGCAAGGCGAGCAGGGCATCACGCAGCTGCAAGATCTGGAATATATTCATCTTCGCAAAACTAGCGACCTCATCATCTTTTCGCTCCGAGCAGGAGGGATTGTCGGCGGGGCATCGGCCGATCAGTTGCGCGCCCTGGAGACATTCGGACAGTGTATCGGTCTTGCCTTTCAGATCCAGGATGACATCTTGGATTTGATCGGGGATGAGCAGAAGCTGGGCAAGCCGGTGAAGAGCGATGAGAAGCAGCAGAAAGTGACATACCCGTTCTTCATCGGGCTGGATGCTTCGAAACAGAAGGTGGAGGAGCTCACGGAGCAAGGTAAAGCCGCGCTTCAATCTGCCGGAATCCCTGATCCAGAACGACTGCTCCAACTTGCTGAGTTCCTTGTGAGTCGGGACTACTAGAACATCGATCATACTTGATAAGACTGGAAAACCCAGGCTTATATACTTTTCATCAGGGTGCTCGTTCCATTGAGCATCCGTTTTCTTTTGTGCTATAATGAATCGTAAAAGCGAGCACCTGGTTCATTCTGGTCATTATTAGTATAGTAAGCCATCGTATTTAACATTACAGTAGGCGGCAAGGCAGTAGGGCCATCTTCTGCCATTCATGAATAACAAGTCGAACGGAAAGCGGGGCTCTAACGTGCTGCTAAATCAAATAAACTCGCCAGACGATCTCAAAAAGCTGACACAAGCTCAATTGGAAACTTTGGCGGAAGAAATACGACATTTTCTGATCGAGAAGCTGTCCCTTACAGGCGGTCATCTGGCTCCTAACCTGGGTGTGGTTGAGCTAACATTGGCTCTGCATTACTTGTACAATAGTCCGAAGGACAAATTCATATTCGACGTAGGGCATCAGGCTTACGTACATAAACTACTGACCGGGCGCAAAGATAAATTCGATACGCTCCGTCAGTACAAGGGTATGTGCGGTTTCGTGAAGCGCTCGGAGAGCGAGCACGACGTATGGGAAGCCGGGCACAGCAGTACGTCGCTGTCAGCGGCTATGGGAATGGCGATGGCTCGGGATTTTAAGAGAGAGCATAACAAAGTGGTGGCCATCATCGGAGACGGTGCGTTGACTGGAGGCATGGCTCTTGAAGCGATGAACCATATCGGTCATGAGAAGAAGAACTTGATGGTTATTCTGAATGACAACGAAATGTCGATTGCTCCGAACGTGGGCGCGATGCACAATTATCTTAGCAAAATCCGCTCTGACGGAACTTACTTGAAGGTCAAGGAAGAAGTCGAGCATCTGTTGAAGAAGATTCCTGCCATCGGAGGCACGCTTGCCAAGACAGCGGAACGCGTGAAGGACAGCCTGAAATATTTGGTCGTACGTGGTGTGCTGTTCGAAGAGTTGGGCTTCACATACTTGGGCCCTGTTGACGGACATAATATTCCAAAATTAATTGAAACGTTCAAGCAGGCCGACAAAGTAAGCGGACCTGTTCTTGTCCATGTTCTGACTTTGAAAGGAAAAGGCTATTCGCCGGCAGAAGCTGATAAGGTTTCATGGCATGGTGGCGGGCCTTATAAGATAGAATCCGGCCAGTTTGTCAAAGCAGTAGGTCACCCGATGTATACAGAAGTGTTCAGTCAAGCTCTGATGGAGCTCGCTGAGAAGGACAAACGGATAGTAGCTGTAACGCCTGCGATGCCTGCAGGTTCCGGATTGTTGAAATTCGCGGCTCGTTATCCGGATCGTATGATTGATGTGGGGATCGCCGAACAGCATGCTGCCACCCTCTGCGCATCGTTGGCAATGGAGGGGATGAAGCCGGTGTTCGCGGTGTATTCCACATTCCTGCAGCGTGCGTATGACCAAGTGGTACATGATATATGCCGTCATAACGCAAATGTTATCTTCGCCATCGACCGAGCTGGCTTTGTCGGCGCTGATGGGGAAACACATCACGGCGTCTACGACATCGCTTTCCTTCGCAGCATTCCGAATATGGTGATTATGATGCCTAAGGACGAAAATGAGCTGCGGAATATGATGAAGACTGCGGTCGACTACAACGACGGACCGATTGCAGTACGTTATCCTCGTCTCAATGGAGTCGGCGTAGAGATGGATAAGGTTATGAAGCCGCTCCCGATCGGCTCCTGGGAAGTGGTGCGCGAAGGGGAAGGCTTCGCCGTCCTCGCTATGGGTCCGCTACTGCAACTGGCTGAGGAAGCAGCCGAGCAGTTGAAGAGTGAGGGCATTCAGATGCGGGTCATTAACGCAAGATTCATCAAGCCGCTGGACGAGGATATGCTGTTGAAGCTGTACAAAGACGGTTGCAGCGTCTTGACGCTAGAAGAAGGCGCGGAGATGGGCGGCTTCGGCAGTGCGGTGCTGGAGTTTTATGCGGCGCGCAGCATTTACGGAATGAAGGTGAAGGTGATCGGGGTACCTGATTACTTCGTCGAGCATGGCGGTGTCAAAGAACAGCGCCAGGAGACAGGGTTGACCGTGGAACGTGTGATTACCGAAGTGAAGGCGCTCATGACGCGCAACAAGAGACAGCGCGCTTAAGCGGGCAAAACGAGACAGGAGATCAGTCCGACTATGGCAGCAGGCAGCAAGGAACGATTGGATGTACTCTTGGTGGAACAAGGGTATTACGATAGCAGGGAAAAAGCGAAGTCGGCCATCATGGCCGGCCTTGTTTTTGTTCAAGAGGAGCGGGTCGACAAGGCGGGGACCAAGGTCGATCGGACCGCGAAGCTGACGGTCAAGGGAGCGCCTCATCCATATGTGAGCCGGGGCGGCTTGAAGCTGGAGAAGGCGCTGAGGGCGTTCGACATCTCGCTAGAAGGAGCCGTTATGCTCGATATTGGGGCATCCACGGGGGGATTCACCGACTGTGCGCTGCAGAACGGAGCAACCTATGTGTATGCTCTGGATGTCGGATACAACCAGTTGGACTGGAAATTGCGCAACGATGAGCGGGTGCAGGTCATGGAGCGGACGAACTTCCGCTTCGTGCAGCCTGCAGATCTACAAGGGCCTCCACCTACATTTGCGAGCATTGACGTGTCCTTCATCTCGCTGCGGATCATCCTTCCGCCGCTGCATGCTATTCTGGCTGCGGACGGGGAGACGGTGGCTTTGATCAAGCCTCAATTCGAAGCGGGCCGCGAGAAGGTTGGCAAGTCTGGCGTCGTGCGCGAGCCGGAGACGCACCGTGAGGTGCTGCAGACCGTGCTCGGCATGGCTCGCGAGACCGGGTTCGGGGTGAAGGGGTTGACCTTCTCGCCGATTACCGGCGGTGAGGGGAATATCGAGTTCCTTGTGCATCTTGTGAACAGCGGGGATGCTCCGGGCTGCTTGAGCACGGATGCAGTCGGTACGCTGATCGATGACGTTGTGGGCGCCGCCACTGGGGCGTTCCGCTAGCGGTCGGGAGAGCCGGTATCGCAGATACCACAGCGGTGTCGCGGTAGCAAGGAGCGGGGCGCCCGGGGAGCGTGGGACTGCCATGCAATGCAGTAGCGTGGGACTGCCATGCAGTAGCGTTGGGCAGCATTGGATGCCGTGAAGAGCGGATGCCATGCAGTAACGTTTCGTTGTATCGCCCTGCGCTGACGTAGCACTGTGCGGCCCGCATTGAGCAATGTGCAATCCACGATAAGTCTACTCCTTCCTTTGGTGACAAGATTTCGCCACTGATGTATAATACGAGCATAATCGCGCGTGAAGCACACCGCTCTTTTCCTCTTTGTTGTGAGGGAAAGAGCGTTTTTTGTTCCTTTATCTCTTTTGGCGGGATATCTTTTAGAGGAGAGTGGTGGCTCGTGAGTTTTAAGATATTGCATGAGAATTGGTTGGAAAGTCATATGAAGGCGAGATCAGGTGAAAGACGGAGAAGGTTGATGGAGGGGCATGCGTACGCAGAGAAACTGCTATTGGAGCAAATTTGGTGGCCGGCGGTGGGACATTTTGAATATTTGCATCCCGAGTATGAAGTATTTGATTTCCGTGATGGTGTTCGTTATTTGGACTTTGCCTACCTGCGAGGGTATCGCAAAGTGAATATAGAGGTCGATAGTTTTGGTGCTCATTCGCGCGACGATAGGCGTAAGTTCTCGGATGACTTGCAGCGTCAAAATCATTTGGTGTTGGATGGCTGGACGGTTATTCGGTTTTCCTTCGAAGATGTGAAGGACAAGCCAAGACAATGCCAGCAAATCATACAGCAGATGTTGGGTAAACTGTTCGGAGGGAGCGCAGATGTTGCATTCGAAGCGCTGCCGCTCAAGCAACGGGAGATTGTCCGTCTCGCCGTACGCTCCAATCAGCCGATTACTCCTGGGGAAGTTAGTAAACTTGTCGGTATCAGCAATAAGTATGCTCATGTACTGTTGCAGCAGTTGGTTGAGGGTGGTATTTTATTGCCAGCTTCGGGAAATCTTCGCATTCGCAGCTACAAATTGAACTCATCTTCAGGTTTCAACAACCACATATTATTTTAGTGGAACTGAGTTCCCTTATTTGCGTTATTGCTGGGGGATCACGCGGAATAAAGGAACTGAGTTCGCTTATTTTACTAAAAGGTGGATTTGAGCGTGTAAAAACAGGAAATAGAGGAACTCAGTTCCTTTATTTTCGGAATTAATGTGCTTGCGAGGAGAATAGAGGAACTCAGTTCTTTTATTTCAAACTTGGGTGAGCTTGCTCGCCCACTGCGCCCGTTCGCCTATGACACCTGCCCAGCCCAGGCCATCGCCCGCGCGCCCGTTCGCCCACGGCACCTGCTCGCCCGGCCCGCTGCGGCTCATCCATCGCCGCACGCCCCCGCCGGGCCCCGCTTCTCGCCCACAGCCGCCACCCGTACGAGATTTTTTCCGCAGCAGACAGGATTTTGACGCGCTCGGCTCGAAGTACTAATCGAGGTGATCTGGCGTGGAGGCCAAAGATTCTGGGGTCATCATATTGCTGTTGATTGGTGCAGCCGCCTGGCTGTACATCCGATTGAAGCGTCAGCAAGGGGATTTGTCCGTGTACCGCTCGGTACCTCGGCACGAAGAAATTCTCGTCAGCTCCGAAGAGGCATTGGAGCTGATCCAGCAGGCCGGCTACGAATGGATCGCCGGTAAAGTGAAAATTCCAATCACGGTCACGCTCGACGATACTCCACTTGAGAGTCGTTTGTTCGCCGACGGCTTCGTTGAGAAAGACCGACAATGGTTTGTGGTGAAATTCGCCAAAGAGAGGAAACCTATCGACATGACCGGAAGCGGTCTTCGTGAGCACCTGCTCGTCTACAGCTTGCTGTATCCTGAGGCGGCAGGTGTGTTGTATGTAGATGTACTGAACCGATCCATACGGGTCGTGCAATTCGAAATCGAACTATGAACGGGGGAATGAGGGCATGAAAGCCCAACGACATTTTAAAATTCGCGATATTATTAACAATCACATCATCGAAACCCAGGACGAACTGGTCGACCAGCTGCGTCAAGCCAGCTACCACGTGACACAAGCAACTGTGTCCCGCGACATCAAGGAGCTACATCTGATCAAGGTCCCGACCGATGATGGACGCTACAAATATTCGATGCCGGCGGAACAACGATTCAACCCCGTCTTGAAGCTGAAGCGCGCGCTGGCCGATCATTTCGTACACATCGATTACACCGATAATCTGGTCGTGATGAAATGTTTGCCTGGCACAGCGAATACGATTGGGGCTTTGATCGATAGCGTGGAATGGCCAGAGATCATGGGAACGATATGCGGCGACGATACGATTCTGATTATTTGCCGGACCAAGAGCCAAAGCAGTACCGTAGTGGAACAATTTCTAGCGATGCTGGGCAGTTAATTAGGGGGAGCAGACACGATGCTTACGGAACTATCCATTCGTAATTTGGCAGTTATCGAGGCGGTATCGCTTGCGTTTCACCGCGGCTTTCACGTTCTGACGGGGGAAACGGGTGCAGGGAAGTCGATTATTATTGATGCGCTGGGTCTCGTGGCCGGGGGTCGGGGGGCTTCTGATTTGGTTCGCTACGGCTGCGATAAAGCGGAGATTGAGGCGCAGTTCGATGTCTCCCCGACGCATCCGGTATGGGCGGTTTTTGAACGTCTAGGCATCGAGGCTTCGCCTGATGAGACGATTGTCATTCGAAGAGAAATTTCCGCTCAAGGTAAAAGCACGAGTCGACTGAACGGACAGCTTGTCAATCTGTCGATGCTTCGCGAAGTCGGCGACTGCCTGGTGAACATTCACGGGCAGCACGAGCACCAATCCCTCATGAAGCCCGAAGAGCATTTACATTGGCTGGACTTGTATGATACGGATCGGATAGGACCGCTCAAACGGCAGTATGAGGAAGCGCACGATCGTTATGCCGAGCTGCGTAGAGAATGGAGCCAGTTGGAGGATACCGGTAAGAAGGCGCTGCAAATGGCGGACCTGTACCGATTTCAAATTGAGGAAATATCGGCGGCTCAGCTTAAAATCGGCGAAGACGAATCGTTATTGGAAGAAAAGCGCAAGCTATCTAATGCTGAGAAATGTTTTCAGAGCGTAGCGGACGCTTACGACGCTTTATACGGCGGCAACAAAGGCAGTTTATCGTCCATTGGCAAAGCGATGCATCGCATCGAGGACATTACTTCCGTCGATCCGAATGTGCTAAAGCCCTTATTGGAGCAAATTCAGACTGCGTATTACCAGCTCGAGGATGTGGCATTCCAATTGCGCGATTACCGGGACGGGATCGAGTTCAATCCGGCGCGCCTGAATGAAATCGAGCAACGCCTCGACCTGGTGGCTTCTCTTCGTCGAAAATACGGGGATTCGGTTGCAGATATTCTTACTTACTTAAAGTCGATTCAGACCGAGATGGAAGCGCTGGACAATAAGGAAGAAAGACGGGAAGCGCTGCGGGAAGCGAGCGAGAAACAGCGGGAACGTCTGCTTCAGCTTGGGCAAAAAATGTCCGATGCGCGTCATCAGGCTGCCGAACGACTGGCCCGTGAAATCGAGCAGGAGCTCAAGGGACTACATATGGAAAGAACGCGTTTTGATGTATCAATGGAACGATTGGATGCAGGCAAGCTGACTCGCGAAGGTCTAGATAAGATTGAATTCATGATTGCTGCGAATCCTGGGGAGCCGCTGCGACCGTTGGCCAAGATTGCTTCCGGCGGCGAGTTGTCACGGATAATGTTGGCGATGAAGACGATATTCTCACGCTTGGACCGCATTCCTGTGCTGGTGTTCGATGAGGTGGATACGGGTGTGAGCGGCAGGGCGGCACAGGCGATCGCTGAGAAGATGTCTATTTTGTCACGGCATTGTCAAGTATTCTCGATTACTCACCTACCCCAAGTCGCATGTATGGCCGACGCCCATTACGCCATTCAGAAAACAATTGACGGCGAACGTACATTTACACGGGTGGCTGATCTACAGCCTACGGAACGGATTCGGGAGCTCGCCCGTATGCTTGGTGGGGTGGAAGTGACGGAGACCACACTTAATCATGCCCGCGAAATGATTCAATTGGCAAATGAAAAGAAAATGAGCGCCAATCCAAGCTAAATCAAGGAACAGTGGGATCATTTTCAGTTATAAATCCGTTCAGCCGGGGTTACCTTATAAGTACGCCAAAAGCATCTTTAGTCAGGCAGCAAAGGGGAGCGTGATGGAAGTTGGGTTCCGGCAAAACGAAAAGATACATCGGCCTTATGCTTGTCTTCATCGTTTGTTTAGGCTGTATCTCCACGCCTTTTCAGAATTTCGCTTCGTTTCCCGATGAGCTTCGGTTGTTCTCCGGTCAAGACAAAGAGCTTCATCTGTCCATGCCGGTGCACGCTCAAGTAACGGTCAATCCGGATATTGTCAAAGTCAATGGAAATGAGCGTCATTCGTTCCAAGTCGATCTGAATGAGCCGATCTCGCTGCATTCGGATCAGAGCGGCGCCACGGAGATGAAGCTGAAGCTATTCGGCAAAATCCCGCTCAAAACCGTCAAAGTAAGTGTTGTACCCGATTTGAAAGTCATCCCAGGCGGGCAGACGATCGGAGTAAAGATTAAGTCGGACGGCATTATGGTGGTCGGTCACCATCTGGTTGCCGCAGCGGAAGACAAGAAAACGTCACCCGGCGAGGAAGCCAAAGTTCAGGTCGGTGATCTCATCGTGAAGATCGATGATAACCCGATCAAGGATGTAACCGAAGTAGCCGATATTGTGAAGAAGGCTGGAGAGCATAACAAACCGCTGCACCTGACGATTATGCGGAACGGACAGTCGTTGAACATCACGATCCAACCTACTTATGATATTTATGATAAATCTTATCGGCTCGGCTTATACATTCGCGATTCTGCGGCGGGCGTAGGGACGCTTACCTTTTATGCTCCGGATCAAGGGGTGTACGGTGCGCTTGGCCATGTCATTACCGATATGGATACCCAGACTCCGATTCCGATCGGAGACGGGCAGATCGTGAACTCGAATGTGACGTCCATCTCCAAGAGCCAGAACGGGGAACCAGGCGAGAAGAGAGCGAATTTCACCAATGAGAGCAAGATTTTAGGTAATATTACGAAGAACACACCATTTGGCATTTTCGGCAAAATGTACGGATCGCCCGATCACAGTCTGCATAAAGAGCCGATTCCCGTAGCTTTTGCGGAAGAAGTCAAAGAAGGGCCTGCTCAAATCTACACCGTTGTAAGTGGACAAAAAGTGGAGAAATTCGATATTGAAGTTGTACACGTGACGAAGCAGGATTTTCCCGCAACGAAAGGAATGGTGATTAAGATTACCGATCCTCGGTTGCTTGAGAAAACAGGCGGTATCGTGCAGGGGATGAGCGGCAGTCCGATTATTCAAAATGGCAAAGTAATTGGAGCTGTGACGCACGTATTCGTGAACGATCCGAGCTCAGGCTATGGCTGCTTCATCGAATGGATGCTCCAAGATGCAGGTATCGTGTTGAAACCGACGGCTTCATCCAATCTTAAGGCGAGTTAGCGGCCTTAAGATTTTTTTCGTACCACCGGAGTGAAATTTGTGGATGCATGTCGAATGGTGAGGGATTGTGAAATAAAATATCAATTATAAAATAAATTGTATAAAAAATAAACAAAAATAATTTTCGACAGAAGGAAAACAACTCTGCTTGTCGAACTTCTTAACCTAAGAACACGAAATCCATATTGCCAATTGATTAAGGAGGACATGAAGTTGCAGAAAATCGAAGTACTACTAGCTGACGATAACCGCGAATTCACCAACTTACTATCGGAATTTATTTCCGAGCAAGACGATATGGTGGTTGCCGGCGTAGCTTACAACGGAAATGAAGTGTTGAATTATATGGAACAGCATAAGAAGGCGCCGGATGTGTTGATACTTGATATCATCATGCCGCATCTGGACGGCCTTGGCGTGCTGGAGAAGCTGCGTGAGATGAATTTGCACCCGCAGCCGAAGATTATTATGCTGACCGCTTTCGGGCAGGAGAACATTACGCAGAAGGCCGTACAGCTGGGAGCCTCCTATTACATTTTGAAACCGTTTGATATGGATATACTAACTAATCGCATTCGTCAATTGGTGTCCAATACGCAAACTGTCACTTCCTCCAGCTCATCGTCGAGAATGAATGTGGTCCCGATTACGAAAGGTAAAAATCTGGATGCGAACATCACATCCATTATTCATGAGATTGGGGTGCCTGCACACATCAAGGGCTACCAATACTTACGTGAGGCGATCACGATGGTCTACAACAACATCGAGATTCTCGGCGCGATCACGAAGACGCTGTACCCGGCAATCGCCGACAAGTTCAAGACGACGCCTAGCCGTGTCGAACGCGCCATCCGTCACGCGATTGAAGTCGCTTGGACGCGCGGCAATATCGACAGCATCAGTCACCTGTTCGGCTATACGATTAACATCAGCAAGTCCAAGCCGACGAATAGCGAGTTCATCGCGATGGTGGCGGATAAGCTTCGGATCGAGCATAAGGTTAGCTAGGTTGGAATTATTAAGAACAACGGACGCCATTCTTTTATTGGTTTTCAAAGCCAATAGAAGGGTGGCGTGTTTAGTGTGATACAATAAGACCAATAGAGAAGAAGCGAGGAGGATCGCTATGCCGAACGTTTATTTCATCTCGGACCATCACTTTGGCCACAAAAACATAATTGACTTTGAATCCAGGCCGTTCGCCAATGTGGATGAAATGACGGCCGTCATGGTTGCAAAGTGGAATTCCGTTGTAGGGAAACAGGACAAGGTGTTCCATTTGGGTGACTTTTCATTCTTGAATCAAGAGAAGACAGCAGTTATCGTCAGTCAACTGCACGGCTACAAGGTTCTAATCCTGGGCAACCATGACCGCGGGAGAGCGAGAAGCTGGTGGATGGATGTCGGATTCGATGAAGTCAGCGAGCATCCGATTATATACAAAGACTTTTTCTTTCTGTCGCACGAACCAATGTACATGAACAAGCATATGCCATATGTCAACGTGCATGGACACATCCACGGGCAGAAGTACGAGGGAAAGAACTACTTCAATGTGTGCGTGGAGCACTGGGACTATACACCTCTAACCTTCGAGCAGATCCGAGATTCGGTTGTGGTGAGCGAGGAGCAGTGAGGGAGCTGTAGTTGCTTCAAGCTTGCTATCATAAAAAATCTCTGAGAATAGGTTGACTCGTTGATAGGGACATGCTACAATACTTTTTGTGTCGCAGGTCCGTAGCTCAATGGCAGAGCAACCGGCTCTTAACCGGTAGGTTGTGGGTTCGACCCCCACCGGGCCTATTCTAGTAAATGTCTCGCCGATTACGGCGGGGCTTTTTTTGTTGTCATGAGAAAAAAGCCCGTCATTCACTCGGAGGGGCTTTTCTTACGATCGGTAACGCCTAAATATGATTTTAACGCGTCCTGCAAAATATGTGAGAAGTTTACGTTCTGTTCTGTGGCAATTTCGTCCAGCCATTTCGGAATGGTAAGTGTCTTTTTAACGGCTTTTTCAGCCAATTTGTCCCGAAAGGGAGGCATCCATACTTCTATTAGAACTATGACTTGATTAGCCTCGACTCGTATACCATCAGCCCTGATTGATTCAGGAATAGGGTCACCATCTGTCTCCATTCCGTAGAGGTGAAGTGCCATACATTCTTTCGCCATCTGAAGTGCTTCCTCTTCGGTATCACCGCAGGTCAAGGCGCCAGGGAGATCAGGGAATTCAACACTAATGCCATCGTCTGCGTAATCGAAGACAGCTGGGAAAATATATCGGTCCTTATTCATTTTTACGTTCGTCCTCCTGTGTAAGCAATGTAATAGAGGGTTATCTTAGTCCAGCTTGCTTCAATATACTATGGATGGTTCGGACTGGCAGATCTTTATTAGGGTGCGGAATTGTAACTTTGCCTCTTTTGGTAGGATGCTTAAATTGATGATGGCTCCCTGATATATGTACCAAGAACCATCCATCTGCTTGAATAATATTCATAAGATCTTTGGAGCCGGCCATTTAATTTGTGGTCACCTCCATTTGAAAAAGTATAACACGTGTAATTACACGTGTAAATGAGTGATCATCCAGCAATCTGCCCCTTTATCTCACACTCTAGCCGCCGAGAACCGTTTGCCTCCTTGCTGGAGCACTAGTGCAGTTACCGCGCCTTCATCCGACGTTTCGAATGTAAGCTCCAAGTTGACAGCGGTGGCAAAAAACTGGGTAGCCGACTCAGGGAACAGTTCTATCGGAGGCTGATCGTTGAGTTGCAGTTGAAGCAGGTTGTCGTCCGTGTGAGGCGTGATTCGAACTGTATGGCCTGAGCTTGTTGCGAATGTCCCTGCGCAAGCTTCCAATCGCTCAGGAACCATGCTGGAATCGATCTTCCGGGCGGGAAAATAGTCCGGCCAGCCGTATTCCTGAGCGATCGCTCTCTCGATTTCTGCTATAAGCGGTCGACCCTCGTTAGAGTTAACCATAATGACGGCACCCATGCCGAGATGTTTATACAAGATGAGGCGCGATTCAAAGCCTTCATCCGATCCTCCATGCCCGAAGCGGGCAGTCTCCCCCTTGCCCTCCAGGAAAAACCCAATCCCGACATGCTCCTCAACCTGTGGCGTTAACATGTCAAGTATCGTATCTGCTGTGAAGAGGCTCGATTCTCCCTTCAAGGCCAACTGCAGTTGTATGCCCAGCCGAGCGAGATCGGAAGGGGTGCTCCACAGTCCGGCAGCGGCCATCTCCGGGTACACGTGCCATTTTCCGGTGACGGGAGTGTTCATCCAAGGATGTGCGGTAGCGGCATACTCATGTAGTGATTCGGGCAGCGGCTGCTCATAGGTACTGGCCTGCATGCCGAGGGGACCGAGTACCCAATCTTGCATAATCTCCGGAAAAGGCTGTCCCATCACGTCCATTACAAGTCGTTGGCCTACTGTAGTGCCTCCGCCGGAATAACGGGCTTGAAGGCCGGGCAACAGGTTGACTTGTACGGCTGCTGTATTGGAAGGAGGCTCGCCATTCAGGATCTGGACGTTGGAAGGGATGTCGGCTGTTCGAGCGTAGCCCGGAAACCCATGGACGGTCAGACCAGCGGAATGACTCAGCAATTGCCGGAGCGTAACCCTGGGCTGCCAGCTTCCATTCGCTGGTATTTGCCAGGACTTGAGATAGCGATTTACGTCTTCATCCAGATCCAGCCTCCCTTCACGGACTAGGCGCATGACGGCCAAGGCGAACACGGGCTTGCTAATCGATCCGGCCTGGAACAGTGTACGTTCTGTTATGGGAGCGGGGGCTCCAGCCTCCTGAATGCCGAATCCGCGTGCCCATTCTAACTCATACTGGTGTATAACAGCGACTGACACGCCAGGGGTATGATAGTGCTTCATACGGTCTGGGAGCGCAGCGGGAGTACCGTACACTTGATGATAGGGGGTGTCTGGAAGTAATCGGGTTGCAATGCGTTGAATTTTGTGTTCGATGTCCTGAGACATGGCTTCTCTCCTCGTACCCGTAGTCATGGAAATTACCATTTCATTATATCAGACGGGTCTCCGTTTGCTGGGTCGAGTTTGGTTACAGTTGATTTCTCGGTGGAGCTAAGCTTTGTTGTTTCGCAACCTCTTGAAGGGTCATAACAAGGCTTCGCACGTACCTTCCGATCCGAGTACTGACTTCAGCTCGCATAAAGTCTTTAGTCATAACGAACCGATCCACACGGCCGCGGCAGGTATATCGGTAGTGAAGTTCATTATCATCTTTAGAATCTTCAAACACGCGAATATCACTTTCAAGGAGCACCTTTTTAGAATGATACATATCTTCTCGTATACTTTTGGCCAATACATTAGCTGCTGCAGTATACAGTCCTCTTAACGTCTCCGATGAAACTTCAATTTCCATACGCTTCTTCTCAATGATTTTGAGTGCAACAGGAAGGATGACGTAATCTCTCATCACCTCGATTTCTTTCTTCGTTGGAGGCTCTGAAGGAGCGGCAGGTATTCCATTTTGGAGCTGCATCGACTGATCTTTATGCTGTGGGAGCATCATACGACTGGATTCCCACAGGCCATTGCCTTCGAGTTTTTTGGTCATTTATAATGCCCTCCAATTTTTTGTGATCGCTCTAATGCTTGCCCTGACGTTGTTAGTGAAGATGCCCTTACAATAGCCGAGCTTCCGTAACGATCCTTTATTTGGTCTGTGGCTTTATCAAGAGCCCTTGACTTCACTTGATCTTCAAAGAGCGTTAATTGGTACCCTTGATCATCTATAAGGTTAGTCAGCGTAATACCTACACGACGCACGGGCATTTTATCCCAGTAACGATAAAAAAGTACCTTGGCTGCTTTGAACACAGCGTTAGTGTTATTGGTTGGATCCGGCATCTTCATTTGTCGTGAGAACCCCGTAGGCGCTTCGTAGGGGCTGCACATGCAGCTGACGGAAACAACCCAACCCATATACCCCCTCCGACGGCAGTCCCGGCAAACTTCTTCTGTAAGTTCCAAGAGCACGGTTTCTACCTCGGTATTTTTACTATAATCCCTGGGCAAAGTCATCATATGTCCAACAGATTTGGGTGGCGTATTGAACGTACCAGGTGTTACGGGAGAGTCGTCCATGCCGTTTGCTGTTCTCCACATGACCTCAGCATGGATGTCACTTTGTTTGCCGAACCGAGCTCGGAATTTCTCCTTTAACAGTGGCAAGGACGTTGTGGCAATATCCCCGATCGTAAACAATCCCAATCGTGCAAAATGGGCAGTCATGCGAGAGCCGACACCGAACATTTTATTTATGGGTTGCGGCCACAGCAACGTTTCGACTTCTGATTTAGGCAACGTAAAGATGCCACTATCATTTTTCTTAGCCCAGATGTCAGTCGCGATCTTGGCAAGTATCTTATTGGAACTTATACCGATTCTTACCCAGACTCCTGTTTGATTCAATATTTTTTGCTGAATGGACTTGGCAATTTCGACAGGATCACCGAACAAGGAAGTGCTGGAGGAGATATCCATAAACTGCTCATCGATGCTAAAAATTTCTACAAGGTCTGTATACTCCTTATATATTTTTGTGATCATGAGGGAAACATCAATATAATGTTGCATTCGAGGACGCATGACGATCAGTTCTGGACATTTTACAAGTGCCTCCCCTAGCCGCTCTGCTGTACTCACTCCGTAGCCCTTGGCGATCGGACAAGCTGCTAGAATAATACCCGAGCGGCGCGCGGGATCACCAGCCACGGCAACAGGCTTATCCTTGCATCCCGGATGATCGGCCTTCTCTACACTGGCATAAAAACTTTGGCAGTCGGCTAAGAACACAATGCGGTTGCTTGTTCCCCTCATCTTAATTCCTCCGTAAAGTCATTAGCAGAGTCATTAACTCGGCTGTTACCAAACTCCGCAACATACTGAAGTTATGGATGTAGCCGCGGACTTTATATTCAACATCAATCCCCTTGGCGTTCGCATCCGTATTTAAAATTTTAATATCTCTCTGTTTCAGTTGATTCTTAATTGCTCGTAATTCAAGGAATATCGAAGCCTCCAATTCCTTAAGATAGTAAATGACATGATTGTATACGACCTTATGTCGATATACGGTTAACTCATCCCTATCCCTTGCCAACATATCCAGCAATATAGGCAGCAAAGTGTATTTCTTGATCAGTTGAATATCCTCTTCCGTCTCGATTCTTGGATTAGCGCTCATAATTCCACCGCCAAATGCGAACATATATTCTTATTTTATATTATATAACGAACGTGCGTTCGTTATGCAAGGGTATTTATTGGAAATATGGTGTTTATAAACCGTTATATTTGGAGTGTGGGTGAGGGAAGGGAAGAACGATGCTTCTCGAGCCATCCAATTACGATGAAAACACTCTATTATAAGGTAAAAGAGGGCTTATATGGATTTTAAAAAATCAAGGGGAAGCGCAATCGTTGGAGTTGAACGCATGTAGAGCCATGAAAGTCCAAGTTCAATCGATAGCCGTGGGAATGATACAAAAAGTTACAAAAAAATTTGTGGAAAAGTTCACAAAAAAGATACAAGTTATAGACAAATTATGACATACAATTACACTCCGTTCGTTTTATAATACTTTTTGTGTGTAGGATGACGAACGGAGAGATGAACAAGTCATGTCAGAGAATGAATATATTGAGCAACTACGTCATAAGCTTGTAAGTTTGGCTATTGAGAAGGGCAACTTCCTGGATGAGCACGTATTGGAGCTTAGTCAGCTGTTAGACCGGTATTTGGTGCATCACTTGAGAAGGCAGAAGAAACGGCGCATTTCCTAAGAAACGTTACCCGTATCCAACCCGTCCGCCTGGCAGACCGCCTTACTATTATCATGGTCTGGGTGCGTATCCTCGCCTGTGACCTCATAACTACAATTGGCTGACTTGGGTGGCGCTCAATAGTACCTCTATCCGTACACGAATAATGCGCTTTATCAGCCGCCTTTATGCCGGAGTCTAGCCTGTCACCCAACTGGCTTGAGCATAGTTGGATGGTCGAACCATCGTCCCTGCCTTTTAATAAGGCGGGGATTTTGCGTTGCAGGAATGGTTGTCCTTCCGTTTTCCCATACTAACACCAAACAAGGCGACGTCTGTGCAGCGGGCAGTAGGCTGACCGACAATGAGGCGGGGGACCAATTCATATGCGAATGGAAAGCGACGAAGCACTGACCGGAATGATAAGGGTTGGCACGAGGACGAAGGAGCTGCTGAAAACGATTCAAAAAGGTTCCATCGCGGCGATTTATCATGAGGATTTGGACAGGCTTGCTGCCCAAGGGCTGGTGGATGCTCGGGTGAAGGCGGTGTTGAATGGAGCGCCTACGTTGTCTGGTGCTTTCCCTCACGATGGGGTGAAGCCTTTGTTGGAACGTAACATTCCCGTCTATGACATTCCTGAGTCGGTATTTCGACTGCTCCGGGATGGGATGTCTGTGCAATTGGAGGGAGAAGCGATTGCAGTGTCGGGTGTACGGTATGTTTGCCAGCGGATTACGGAAGGTGTGCTCTCTCAACATGTAGAAGCTTCATCCAGCCGTTGGTTGGATACTTGCACGCGCTTCATAGCCAATACATTAGCTACTGCTGACCTGGAGAAAGAGTTGGTGATGCAGTCTTTGAGCGTGCCGAAGCTGAGGACGCGGATAGCGGGCAGGCCGGTCGTCATTGTGGTGCGGGGAGCGGGATTTGTTGAGGATCTTCGAAGCCTGCAGTTCTACATCGAACGGACCAAGCCGGTGTTAATTGGTGTGGATGGAGGGGCGGACGCCCTGCTCGCGGCGGGCTACCGACCCCATTGTATCGTTGGGGATATGGACAGTATCTCCGACAGAGGGTTGCTCAGTGGGGCCGAGTTGATCGTGCATGCTTATGCCAACGGCTTCGCCCCGGGCTGGAAGCGAGTACGTCAGCTTGGGCTGCATGCCCATCAGATGTTCGCGCCGGGGACAAGTGAAGATATGGCAATGCTGCTCGCCTATGAGCAGCAAGCCGAAGTTATAGTGTTGGTCGGTGCGCACAGTCATATTGCCGACTTTCTGCAAAAAGGACGACCGGGGATGGCGAGTACTTTACTCGTACGGATGAAGATCGGCGATAAGCTGGTTGATGCCAAGGGGATTAGCCGGCTATTCCCGTGCGGGATGGCAGCGAATGAAGAGTTGGGGCATCAGGCATATGTGTAGAGGTCATAAAATGAAGAATAACCATATTGTATCGATCGTCATTCCGGCATGGAATGAAAAGGAGCGGTTAGGATGTACTTTGCAGGCGATCCGTAGGATGGCCGAGGGAATTGATGCAGGGCGGGTGAAGGTCGACAGTCTGGCGATAAAGGAAGCAGAGGGAGCGAAAGCGGCGTTGGGAGGAAGTGAGGGTCAGGCGAAGGTCGACGCGGAGCGCACGTGGGTGCGGATCGAGCTCATCGTCGTGGATGACGGGAGCCGCGATGGCACGTTCGCCGTTGCGCAGCAAGCGGCCGATGTGGTGCTTCGCCACGACCACCGCCGCGGCAAGGGCGAAGCACTACGCACGGGCTGGCAGGCCGCCCGTGGCGACGTGCTGCTGTTCGCGGACGCCGATCTCGGCGAGTCCGCCGTGCATTTGGCTCGGCTGCTTGAGCCGATCGTAGCGGGGCAGGCGGATATGACGATCGCCCGCTTCCCAGTGGGGGCGGATCGTCCTGCGGGCTTCGGCCTGGTTAAGCGGCTAGCGGCTAGCGGGATTCGCCGGTTGTGTGGATATGAAGCGGCTGCTCCGCTATCCGGGCAGAGGGCGGTACGACGAGAGCTATTGGAACGAATTGGCCCACTGACTTCCGGCTTCGGCATCGAAGTCGGTTTGACGATCGATGCGATCAGGCGAGGCTTTAAGGTTCAGGAAGTCGAGCTTCCGCTCAAGCATCGAGAGACAGGAAGAGATTGGCGAGGATTCGTTCATCGCGGCAGGCAGTTTTTGTCCGTTTTGCGGACAATTGCTCTCAAATGGCGAGCTACATAGGGCGAGGCAGCTACAGGCACAGGTTGCAAAGGCGCACGAGGAAGTCGCGATAGGCTGGAGATCACAGATCACAGATCACAGGTGACACGTTGGCAACTCGCAGAACATATTAAGATTTGAGTATTCAGAGACCTGAGAGTAACAAGATGAATGAGTGGTAAAAGCAGTAGAGTGAGTTCCGCCATCGAACAGAGCTGTAAGACGGATAAACCGTCTTACAGCACGAGTTGGGCCAGCCGAGGGAGCTGTAAGACGGAAAAACCGTCTACAGCACGAGTTAGGCCAGCCGAAGGAGCTGTAAGACGGAAAAACCGCCTTACAGCACAAAGTTAGGCCGGCCGAAGGAGCTGTAAGACGGAAAAACCGCCTTACAGCACAAGTTAGGCCGGGCGAGGGAGCTGCAAGACGGAAAACCCGCCTTACAGCGTACAACTGAGCTAGGAGGGCATACAGTGGGAATGGTTGTCGATATCGGAATGTTGGTCATACTTATGGGGCTAGGAGCCGCTGCCCTACCGCTCATCCTGCGGTTTATGCAAGATCACCGACTGACCGCCGTCAATTACGACCAGGTCACGATTCCGGTTGGGCTTGGTTTGCTGATCTGGCTGCTGCATCTATTGCAATTGTTGCTGGTAGTTGGATTTGGCGCAGTGTTAGGAGACAGCAGCGGGATTCAGTCGACGGTCGAGCTTTATTTCGCTGCGGTATCGGTTGTTTTCTTTGCTGGCTGGCTGGATGATACAGTAGGAGATCGCTCGGTGAAGGGGTGGAAAGGGCATTGGCGCAAGTGGAGGGTGGACAAAGTAGTAACGACTGCCTTGCTGAAAGCGGGAGGGACTGGCTGTGCCGCACTTCTGGCGGTATACCTGTTGGCTGATGCTGGGAAGCTCTCGTTGGGGGGCGCGGTGCTGCAAGTTTTGCTGCTAGTGCTGATGACGAATGCGTTCAATCTGCTCGATTTGCGGCCGGGCCGCGCGATCAAGACATTCATCGTGGTGTGTACGATTCTTGCGATATTCGCGGCTGGGACTAGCGTAGCGGTTGAACTGCTCCTGCTGCCATCCGTGGCGGGGGCGTTCGTACTGCTGCCGGGGGATCTGCGAGCCCGCCACATGCTGGGCGATGCCGGAGCGAATGTACTCGGCTTTTCAGCCGGGTGTGGGCTAATCGGGGTTGCCCCCGAGTGGGTGCAGGCGGTGATGGTCGTGTTGCTGTTCGCGCTACACTGGTATGCAGAAAAACATTCCATCTCCACCTGGATTGACGAACATCGATGGATGAGTTGGCTGGATCGGTGGGGGCGGGCTTAGTGCAGGCCAAGCGCGCTCGCCCTGTTATTTGCGCTTTTGCTTGAAGCGGGGGGCGACGTAGTTGCGCTTGCGATCCCGGAATAAAATCCAACCTCCGATAAAGGCTATGCCAAGTGCAAACAAAATAAGGCCCAACACAAATTTACCCCATAAAAAATGAGGATTCAGCTCATCGGAACCGAATTGCGCGAAGAAGGCGTCTTTCATCGCCAGGAAGCCATAAGTCGCCATAAATCCAGGTACAATTAATAAGAGGACGGCTACAAACCGTTTGATTTTATCCTGCAAGCTCATTCCCTCATTTCGCGTTCTTCTTTCTATATGCAAACCCGTTACTATCTTACCCTGAATCGATTTTTATGTCTAATCGCGGAAAAGCACTATATTTCGACCTTCGATTAGAGTTAAAATAGAAACTATCATTTGAGATGCCATACTGGTGATAGAAGGTTCGTTCGGAATTTTAGAGCACAACCGGGATTGGTTAAGGAGGACGTAAAATGACCCGTACATACGATATTGTCATATTAGGTGGAGGAATTGGTGGGTATTCCGCCGCTATCCGGGCCGCACAGTTGGGCAAGACGGTAGCTATTGTCGAGAAGGACAAGCTGGGCGGAACATGTCTGCATCGCGGCTGCATTCCTAGTAAGGCGCTGCTGAGGAGTGCAGAAGTATATTCGACCATGAAGCGGAGCGAGGAATTCGGCATTTCGGCCGAGTCGGTAACCCTGCGTTTTGGCAAGGTGCAGGAGCGCAAGCAGGCTGTGGTGGAGCAGTTGTACAAAGGGCTACAATTTCTGATCAAAAAAAATAAAATCGATGTTATCCCAGGCAATGGTCGCGTTATTGGTCCGTCCATATTCTCTCCGCGTAGTGGAGCGTTGGCTGTAGAATTGGCCGATGGGGAGACGGAGACGTTGTTGTCGACGAACCTTATTCTCGCGACAGGCTCCAGTCCACGCATCCTGCCTGGGCTCCAGCCAGATGGCAAACGAATCTTGACGAGCGACGAGGCGCTAGAGCTGAACGAGCTGCCCAAGTCGATCATTATTATTGGCGGAGGCGTTATTGGGGTGGAATGGGCGTCGCTGATGAATGATTTTGGCGTTCAAGTGACAATTGTAGAAGCAGACAGTCGGCTAGTGCCAAGTGAGGATGAGGAAATCTCGCGAGAACTGGAGCGGTTGTTCAAGAAGCGCGGTATTAAGGTGATGACGAATGGAGCGGTGCAGTCCGAGAGGACGGAAGTTTCGGAAGAAGGGGTATCGATCGTGCTGCATGTTCGCGAGCAAGAGGAGCGAATTGCTGCGGAAGCGGTGCTCGTAAGTATAGGCCGTCAGGCGAGCTCCGGTAACTTGGGGCTTGAGAATACTGACATTCGCCTCGAAAATGGTTTTATCAAAGTAAACGGACATATGCAGACGACTGAATCACATATATACGCGATTGGTGATGTGAACGGAGGTTTGCAACTGGCGCATGTAGCCGCCCATGAGGGAGTTACTGCGGTCGAGCATATTGCTGGCTTGAGCGGCACAGCAGGTAAGAGTGCCGCCCACGTATACAGCAGCCATCTGGTGCCGCGCTGCATCTACGGCCGCCCGGAGATCGCCTCTGTCGGCTGGACAGAGAAACAAGCGCGGGAGCAGGGATTCGAAGTGAAGGTTGGCAAATTCTCCTTCAAGGCACTGGGCAAAGCGATCGTGCTAGGTGAATCCGATGGATTTGTCAAAGTCGTAGCAGATGCTACTACCAGCGATTTGCTCGGTGTGCACATTATCGGTCCGCATGCCACTGATTCAATCGGAGAAGCCGCGCTCGCTCAATTGCTGGATGCAGCACACTGGGAGGTCGGCCGGACGATACATGCCCACCCGACGTTGTCAGAGGCGATTGGCGAAGCGATGCTGGCCGTGGATGGACTCTCCTTGGGGATGTAGCCAAAGCGGTCCTTGGGCATCTCAACGGTCTTAAGCGGATAAATAGCAATGACCGACGGTCAATATTAGGGATAAATAGGCCAGAGATAAATTGTATTCATACTCGAAAGGGTTTATAATACACATATAGGGGCAACTCTTAAGACCAGGTACCAAAAGAAGGAGGCCGATCTCATGTCCGTTGGGCAATTAACCAAACATAGACAGCTCGGATTATCCGATCAACAAGCTATCGAGATGTACCGCAGTATGCTGCTCGCTCGCAAATTCGATGAGCGTGCACTACTGTTGCAGCGTTCCGGCAAAATTAATTTTCACGTATCCGGCATCGGTCAGGAAGCCGCTCAAGTGGGCGCCGCCTTTGCATTGGAGCGGGGGAAGGATTACTTCCTGCCTTATTATCGGGATTACGGATTCGTCTTGTCGGTCGGGATGACCGTGCAGGACTTGATGCTCTCTATATTCGCCAAGGCGGAAGATCCGAATAGCGGCGGCCGGCAAATGCCGGGTCACTTCGGACATCGCAAGCATCATATCGTTACCGGCTCCAGTCCGGTTACAACCCAAGTGCCGCATGCGGTAGGTTTCGCGCTAGCGGCGAAGATGAAGAAGCAAGACTTCGTCAGCTTCGTAACGTTCGGAGAAGGCTCGAGCAATCAGGGCGATTTCCATGAAGGCTGTAATTTCGCCGGGGTACATAAACTGCCGGTTATATTTATGTGTGAGAACAATCAATACGCGATCTCCGTGCCGCTACACAAGCAAGTAAGCGGGACGATTGCTGATCGCGCAATTGGATATGGGTTTCCGGGAGTACGGGTGGATGGCAATGACGTGTTGGAAGTGTATAAGGTGACGAAGGAAGCACGAAGCCGTGCCATACGCGGGGAAGGCCCGACCTTGATTGAAGCGGTCATGTACCGGCTGTCCCCACACTCCACGTCAGATAACGATCTGGCTTACCGCTCGAAGGAAGAGGTAGATCTGCACTGGCAGCAGGATGGATTGCCTCGTTACAAGCAGTATCTGATCGAAGCCGGGATCTGGAGCGAGGATGAAGATGCGGCTATGATCGCTGCCCTTCAGCAAGAGATCAAGGCCGCGACGGAATACGCCGATAAAGCTCCTATCCAAGACCCGAACGATCTGTATCGTTACGTATATGCGGAAGAGGGGGGCGAATAGCCGATGCCGGTCGTCAATTATATAACTGCCATCCGTGAAGCAATGAGCGAAGAGATGGCACGCGACGAGAATGTGTTCGTGTTGGGCGAAGACGTCGGTTACAAAGGCGGCGTATTCACTACGACTAAGGGGATGCTGGAACGTTTTGGCGAGGAGCGGGTCATGGATACTCCACTTGCGGAATCTGCGATAGCGGGTGTCGCCATCGGGGCGGCCATGTACGGCATGCGTCCGATCGCCGAGATGCAGTATTCGGACTTCATGCTGCCGGCTACGAATCAGATCATCAGCGAAGCGGCCAAGATTCGCTACCGCTCCAATAATGATTGGTCCTGTCCGCTTGTTGTACGGGCTCCTTTTGGCGGCGGTGTTTTCGGTGGGCTCTATCATTCGCAATGTCCGGAGTCGATCTTTTTCGGAACGCCGGGATTGAAGATCGTAGCCCCCTCCACGCCATACGATGCAAAAGGGTTATTGAAAGCGGCGATTCGCGATGCGGACCCCGTGCTGTATTTTGAACATAAGAAATGTTACCAGGCTGTTGAAGGCGAAGTGCCTTCCGAAGATTACATTGTACCGATTGGCAAAGCGGACGTGAAGCGGGACGGCTCGGATATAACCGTAATTACGTACGGGTTGACGGTGCATTTCGCATTGGAAGCGGCCGCCGAACTGGAACGAGAAGGCATCGAAGCGCTTGTGCTTGATCTGCGCACGCTGCAGCCTCTCGACAAAGACGCAATCCTGAGGGCCGTAGCGCAAACAGGCAAAGTACTCGTCCTGCACGAGGACAACAAAACGGGCGGAGTCGGCGCCGAAGTATCGGCGATTATCGCCGAGGAACTGCTGTTCGAGCTGGATGCCCCGATTATGCGTCTGTGCAGCCCTGACGTTCCGGCCATGCCGATCAGTCCAGTGCTGGAGAAACATTACATGCTGAATAAGGATAAAGTGAAGGAAGCTATGAAAAAGCTTGCCTTATTCTAGGGGAGGAAGCGGGGAGAATGACTATGAGGAAGTCTACGGAAACCGGGACCGAAATCATCTTGCCGCAGCTGGCCGAGTCCCTGGTGTCGGCTACAATCGGCAAATGGCTGAAGAAGCCTGGCGATACAATCGAACAATATGAGCCGATCTGCGAGCTCATTACGGATAAAGTCAACGCCGAGCTGCCTTGTACAGTAGAAGGCACGCTCGTGGAAATAATCGCCCAGGAGGGCGAAACGGTGCCCGTCGGCGCAGTCGTCTGCATCGTAGCGGAGGCAGGCTCATCTGCGGCTGCAAGCAGCAGTGCTGCTGACGCCGTTAGCTCGGCTGGCGTGAGCAGCGCTCCGTCAGCCGGTGCCGGCTTCGCCGCAGCCAACGCTGCTATCGACGCCGATGCGCCGATGCGGCACCGCTACTCGCCTGCCGTGCAGCTGCTTGCGGCGCAGCACAGCATCGAGCTCGCGCGCCTCACGGGCAGCGGGCTCGGCGGTCGCATCACGCGCAAGGACGTGCTGCACGCAGCGGAGCATGGCTTCGGCGCAACCGCCGCAGCCAACAGCGCGCCGTTAGCACAGCCAGCGGCCCGCGCAGACAACAGCGGCAACGTAGCTTCGGCCCAAGCCCAAGCTGCCGAGCTGAGCAAAACGCCGGTGCCCCTCCGCACGACAGGCCTGCATCTAAGCGAAAGCCCAGCCATTCCGAATGTCGAAATCGAAGGACAGCGGAAGGGTGGCAGCAACGAGTACATTATCGACGTAACCCCGATCCGCAATACGATTGCCACCCGGATGCGCCAGAGCGTCGCGGAAATTCCGCACGCCTGGACGATGATCGAGGTCGATATGACTAATCTCGTGCTGCTTCGCAACAAAGTGAAGGACGAGTTCAAGAAGCAGGAAGGGGTCAACCTAACCTACTTGGCTTTCGTGCTGAAGGCGGTCGTCAGTGCGATCAAGGATTACCCGATCATGAACTCAGTCTGGGCGGTTGACAAAATTATCGTCAAGCGCGACATCAATATAGCGCTAGCTGTCGGAACGGAAGATTCGGTCATCACTCCGGTCATCAAAAAAGCTGACCAGAAAAACATCGCTGGTCTAGCCAAAGAAATCGATGAGCTCTCACGCAAGGCGCGGACGGGTAAATTGATGCTGGACGATGTGCAAGGCGGGACGATTACGGTGAATAACACGGGCTCGTTCGGATCGATTCTATCTTACCCAATCATCAACTATCCGCAAGCGGCGAATCTGACTTTCGAAACAATCGTGAAACGGCCGGTCGTCATTCAGGACATGATCGCGGTGCGCTCCATGGCGAATATGTGCTTGTCACTGGATCATCGCATATTGGATGGCGTCATTTGTGGGCGGTTTTTGCAGCGGGTGAAGGAGAACTTGGAAGGATATACACTCGATACGAAGCTGTATTGATGGCAATTTCAGAGCATGCCAGCATAGCTTGTCCGGCTGCACCGATCGAATGAATCTGGTGCAGCCTTCCTGCTTCATTGAAGAAACATATCTACGGTGAAGAGAATGACGGAAGAGAACATAGCTAGCAGCATGAGATAGACCATCGTGCGAATTAACCATTTGGGAAACACGGCTTTCAACTCCTTATTCAGGTCATACTATAGAGAACAAGCATCTACATATATTGTAACCCATTAGAGGGGCAGGAGGAAAGGTACATGATCCAACAAAATCGCTTGATCGAACAATTTCTGGAACTGGTCCGTATTGACAGCGAGACGAAGCATGAGCAACAGATCAGCGCTTTCTTGAAAAATAAATTCAGTTCACTCGGACTATCTGTATTCGAGGACGATACGGCGGCGGTCACCGGTCATGGGTCGGGGAACCTCATTCTAACACTTCCGGCTTCAGCTGGCGGGGAGAATGTGCCGACGATTTTTTTCACATGCCACATGGACACCGTTACACCAGGTAACGGCATTAAGCCGCAGGTTGCCTCAGATGGATATATTCGCAGCGACGGCACGACGATCCTCGGCAGCGACGATAAAGCGGGGATCGCGGCCATTCTGGAGTCGATTCTGGTCTTGAAGGAGCAGAACATTCGCCACGGCAAAATCCAATACGTCATTACAGCGGGCGAAGAGTCCGGTCTGCTCGGCGCACGAGCGATGGCGGCCAATCCGCCTAAGGAGCTGGAGGCGAAGTTCGGCTATGCGATTGATTCCAGCGGATATATCGGTGAAATTGCCGTAGCAGCACCTTCTCAGGCGAAGATTCATATTACGTTCTATGGCAAAGCAGCCCATGCCGGTGTGAATCCGGAAGATGGCATCAGCGCCATTCAAGTGGCGAGCAAAGCGATCTCCAAGATGTCACTCGGCCGTATCGACAGTGAGACGACAGCGAACATCGGACGTTTCGCCGGCGGAGGTGCGACGAACATCGTATGTGAGCAAGTGAACATCGATGCAGAAGCACGGAGTCTGGTGCCTGACAAGCTGGAACGCCAAGTGGAAGCGATGCGCCAAGCATGCGCGGCCGCAGCAGAAGAGATGGGTGCGCGCTCCGAGTTCAAGTCGGAGATCATCTACCCAGGCTACAAATACGACGAGACCGCTCCAGTCGTGCAACTAGCGCTGCGGGCAATCGAGAATATCGGCCGCAAAGGCTCGACATTCCACACGGGTGGCGGCAGCGATGCCAACATGTTCAACGGGATGGGCATCCCGACCGTGAACCTCGCGGTAGGCTACGAGTACATCCACACGACGAAGGAGCAGATCGCGATCAAGGAACTGGCTGGAGCAGCTGAACTCGTAGTGGCAATTGTCAAGGAAACGGCAGCAGGGGCCTAACAGAATGAGGAATCGAAGCAGCCGACTTAGCCAAGTCGGCTGTTATTGCATTCCCGTATAGAGAGAGGAGGGGATCATGTTGCCTAGTAACGCATTTATAAAACCAAGTGTGATGCTGTGTGCTATTATTCTGTTCTCTATGGTCTTCGTGACCGTCGGTTGTCAATCACCAGGTGAGACGAACCCGCTACCGCAAGCAATCGGGACTTCACCCTCTCCATCGCCGTCACCGAGTTCTAACCAACCGGGGGGATCTCCAAATGGAAGTTCATCTGCAAGACCAGGCAGCCCAAGTCCCAGCCCAGTTGTGGACAAGGAGCAGGTATCGGTCGTGAAGCTGGCCGCGGTGGGCGATGTGCTGATCCACAGTTCCATTTATAAGGATGCCAAGACGAAGGACGGTTATGATTTCAAGCCAATGTTCGAACCGATCAAACGTTACATAGAAGCAGCCGATTTGGCGATGGCGAACCAGGAGAGCATGCCGGGCGGAGAGGAGATTGGGCTTTCGGATTACCCGCAATTCAACAGCCCGTACGAGATCGCCGATGCGCTGAAGGATACAGGATTCGATATCGTCAATTTGGCTAACAATCATACACTCGATCGCGGGGAGCAAGCCATTACGAATGCCATTCAGCATATGAACAGCCTCGGGATTGTATATACGGGTGCCCATGTCTCCGTAGACGATCAAGTGCGAATCCGGACAGTCGAGAAGAAGGGCATTGTATTTGCTTTCTTAGCTTACACCTACGGAACGAACGGGATCCCGGTGCCAAAGGGCAAGGAGTACCTCGTCAATCTGATCGAGCTGCCCAAGCTCAAGCAGGACATTGAGGAAGCTCGGAAACAGGCTGATGTGGTCGTCGTCAATCTGCACTTCGGGCAAGAATATGTCCTGCTGCCGAACGAGGAGCAGAAGCAAGTGGCCCATGCCGCAGCTGAAGCTGGCGCAGACATCATTATCGGGCATCATCCTCACGTTCTTCAGCCTATGGAATGGATCGAGACGGCTTCAAGTCGGAAGGTGTTCGCAGTGTACTCGCTTGGCAATTTCATTGCGGCGCAGGAAGGGAATCGGGAGAGAACCGGGGGAATCCTGCAATTGGAGGTTGTGAAGACGGTTAAAGGGAGAGAGGCGCGTATTGAAGTGCGGCAACCCGCCTTTATTCCGACCTGGATCACAATGACGAACTGGCGCGGCTATCACATCGTCCCTTTGCAGGAGGCTCTTGAAAGCCAACTTGCCCAGGCCGACACGTATAGGAAAGAGATTCAAAGCCATTTGAACCGGTGGATGCCGGAGCTGCAATTTCCTGACATTATTCGACAATGACTCCATCCAACAGGTTCTTTGTTAACGATTCAGAATGATTAACTTCGCTGATTGTTCATCAGGGTATGGGAGGGGGTGGAGAAGCGGAGCGTCCGTCTTTGAAATCTTGTTCACACCGCTAAACATATAATCATAGGAACAAAATTTCAACAACGGTCGGAATCTCCTCCCATGCCCTCCCCACGCGCTAACTGAACTCAACCACCAAGGTCCGTCCAGTGATCTTCCGGACGGTTTTTCTTATGCGGACGGAACACCAGATAATCCTCCGAGGAATCAGATTCCATATATAGGTATTTAGAACTATTTTATTTTCGAGAATGAAAGGAATTCAAGATCGTCTGTCGAAATACTATGTACATCCCCAATTATTTCTGTACAGTAAGGCAGTGATACATCATGCCGATTCTTCAAGAGATCAAGGCCGGTCAAAAAAATAAAGTCAGTCTGACGACGCTGCTAACCGGACTTGTCTGTCTATCTGTTCTTATCACGTTAACCATTCTACTAGTCGGGTCCTACCAATCCAAAAAACAGTCCCTAGTCGACACCACACTTTCCTTGAATTATTCCACTGCTGCCAAAATGAGTAAAACGATAGACTCCTTGTTTATTTCGATGCAGGGTAGCCTTCGCTATGCCGCCAAGCATTTCTCGGAAAATCCGATGATGAACGCGGGAGAGTCGAATCAATATCTGGAGCTGCTCCACCAGAGCAACAATTATTTTAATTCCATAGTCGTCGTGAATGAGACAGGGCTTGTAGACAACGTAGTGCCAGCGTCTGTCGGAACGACCGGCATGTACATTACAGCGGTAGAAGCCAAGGAAGCGCTGGCCGCAAAGAAGTCTTACTTGTCCAAACCCCACATGACGGTCACTACAAAACGCCTGATCGTCTTCATGAGCGAACCGATATTCGACGTGAGCGGCCGTTACCGCGGATATATAGGCGGTACGTTGTATTTGCAGGAGAATAACATCTTGACCATGATATTCGGAAGCAATGACCGGGATGCGGGCGGCTCGTATTTTTACGTGGTCGGTTCGGACGGACATCTCCTCTTCCATCCGGATGTCGAACGGATCGGCGAGGATGTGAGCGGGAATCCCGTCGTGCACGAGCTTATGACTGGCATGGGCGGCAAGCGGCAGGTGGTGAACTCCAGAGGCGTGGAGCTGCTAGCAGGTTACACCGGCGTTCCGACGAACGGATGGGGAGTTGCGGTCGTAACGCCCAGTGAGGTCGTCAAGGAACAACTGAAACGCCATATCAGGTCGATGCTCTTGTACACGCTGCCACCCTTCTTCTTGTTGCTGCTTATCGCGGTCTGGTTGGCGCATCGGCTGGCGAAACCATTCGTCTCCCTTGCGAAGATGGTCAGCACGATCGGGCACGACAAGACCCAGCTTCCTCTGAAGAACAACCATTGGAACCGGGAAGCGGATTTATTGACCAAGACGATATTGATCGCCCTGTCTGACATTGAGAAGCGGACTGAGCAATTAACGCAAGCGGCTACGGTAGATCCCTTAACAGGGTTGGCCAATCGGCGTACGCTTGAAACGATTATGAATCAATGGACAGCGGAACAACTTGAATATTCCATGATCATCATGGACATCGACCGGTTCAAGTCTATTAATGACACATACGGTCATCAAGCGGGCGACGAAGTGTTGAAGCATCTGGCGAGAATCGTTTCACAATCTGTCAGGCCCGGCGACGTCTGCTGTCGGTACGGCGGGGAAGAGTTCGTCGTTCTGCTCGCGAACATATCTGCCCAGGCTGCGTTTCTTGTCGCCGAGCGCATCCGTCAAACGTTCGAGACGAGCGAGAGTCCGATCGGCAAGACCGTTACCGTCTCCCTGGGCATCGCCCACTACCCGTCGCAATGCAGCACGACCGAGGCCATGTTCTATCTGGCCGATCAGGCGTTGTACAAGGCCAAGGGCGCCGGCAAGAACAGGACGGTGCTGGCGGAGACCGAGACAACCTCATAGAACTTACCAGCGTTCCTTTGCAAAAGGCGGCTTTCTCCGATTCGAGTGGTATCGGCGGGAAGCCGTTTTTTGGTGTGGTCCTGCGTAAACATTAGCGCAGCTGGCATAAAGCTGGAATCCGGCTGTACGCTAGTTAGAGATGATAGAGAGAGGGAGGGATGATGCGCATGACCCTGATGATTGAGATAGGGAAAGTCGTTGAGGCCAAGACCGAATATGGGAATGTTCAAGAGTTGAAAGTGAAGATGGCGGACGGTTCCTTGGCGAGGGCGATCCATTATACCGACGCGTTGCATCGGGTTGCCGTGGGTGATCATGTGGCCCTCAATGTGACCGCGGTTCGGCTAGGTCTGAACAGCGGAGGGGTGCACTTTGTCCACCATGTGTTGGATCGGTCTGTAGGTTGTGCGGGAGAGATGGCTGGTGGTGCGGATACTGAAGCCTATGCTGAAGCTGCCGCCGATGCAGAAGCTGATGCTGACCATTCCGCGGTTGGCGATGTTGAAGCTGCTGCCCAAGGTCATATTATGAAGCTACGCTATACGCCGCAGCAGCGAGCGGTGCTGGCTGTGGAGGAGGAGGCGAGCCCGCACCATGAGCTGTTTCGCAGCCGGCTGCAGTTGGACGGCATGCCGGTGCTGATCGGCGAGCTGCACAGCATGCTGCCGATTGCGGCGGCGTGGCTGATGGCGGGAAGGCACGCGGGGCCCACAGGTGCCGAAGGGCGGATCGCGCCGTCGGATGAGGCGGTGAGCTCCGCTGGCGTAGTCGGCGGTGTCTCCATGCCGCTCGTAGCAGTCGGGTCTTCCATGGTGGAGGCGAGGGGAGTCGAACCCCTGTCAACGCCGAGCGGCTCAGCCTACGTAGGCACGCCGTCGACTTCCAGCGGCCTTCGGCTCGCTTACGTCATGACCGACGGCGGCGCGCTGCCGCTCGCCTACAGTCGGCATGCCGCCGAGCTGACCGCCTGCGGCTGGCTCGCCGGCACGGTCACTTACGGCCACGCCTACGGCGGCAACCTTGAAGCCGTGAACAAGTTCACGGCGCTGCTCGCCGCCCGCCACGTGCACATGGCGGACATCGCGATCGCGACGATGGGCCCCGGCATCGTCGGCACAGGCACGCGTCTCGGCCATACGGCGACCGAGACGGCCGAGCTAGTGCACGCCGTCCTAGCGCTCGGCGGCCGGCCGATCCTCATGCCGCGCATCAGCTTCGCGGACGCGCGCGAGCGGCATCGCGGGCTGAGCGCGCACACCCTGACGGCGCTCGGCGACCTGTGCCTCGCGCCGGCTACGATGCCGCTTCCGGCGGAGTTGCCGCCGGAAGCGCGCGCTTGCATCGAGCGCCAAATCGCCGAGGCTGATTTGGCGAGCCTGCATTACATCCCCGTCGTCACGGGGATGGACCCCTTCGCCATCGCTGAGCGGATGGCGGCTTATGCCCTCCCCATCACGACGATGGGGAGGCGGTTCGTGGATGACCCGCCCTTCTGGGCGGGCGTCTGTGCGGCAGCGCAGTATGCGCGCGGGCTGCTGGAAGGAGGATAGAGGGGAGAGTCTCTATTCTCCTCCTCTAGACCGAGAACGATTGAACCTTGCGCCTGATTACGAGACGTGCGTCTGATTCTATACTGAGGAAGTGATGTTGAAGGATACGAATTGGGTGTACCAGTAATTGACAAATGGGGAGGAATAGGATAGGATATTTTTTGTAGACAATAATGAATGAACCATTCATTTATTCACATCACATCAAATCAGATGAGGGATTCAAGATGGTAAACAATATGAGAAGTCAAACTCCAGATAGTCGAAAGGACCAGATCAAGCGAGCTGCGCTCAAGGTGTTCGCCCAACACGGATTGAAAGGCACGAAGATGAGTATGATTGCCGCAGAAGCCAAGATTAGCGATGGACTGTCCTACCGCTATTTCAAGTCCAAGGACGAGATTCTAGCCGAGCTCGTACGCGATGCGAATGAGGGAGCCCGGCAAGCTTTTATTCTAATCGAGACGATGCCTGGAACGCCGCTGGAGAAGGTTCGAACGATAACCCATGAGATCGTCTCGGAGGACAACCATCACTTCATGCTGATGCAACAAGTCCAGAGCGCGGCGGATCTGCCTACAGAGGTAGCGGAACTGCTGGATTTCAATGAATCCATGAGAATGGTTAATGTACTGGCGAACATTCTCTTGGCTGGTCAACGGGAAGGAGTCTTCATCGAAGAGGACCCTAGGAAACAAGCGATGTGGTACCTCACGACGATCGTAGGCCTTATGAATACGGATGCGAGCCCAATAGAAGGGTATACGTTGCCCACCGTAGATTTCTTCATGCGCTTGATTGTTAAATCTTCATCCAACTAATATGTAAAAGCAGGTGTAACGTAAATGGTGAAATCAGAAAATAACAAGACATTGATCCTGATCGGGCTGCTGCTCGGTCTCGTATTCTCGGAATTGGATCAAACGGTAGTATCAACGGCGCTACCCACAATTATTCGCGATCTGCACGGTTTGTCGCTATTCGGCTGGGTAGCCGGCATCTACATGCTCGCGATTACGGTCTTCATGCCGATCTTCGGCAAATTGGCCGATCTGTATGGCCGCAAACGAATCTACATGATCTGTGTCACTCTATTCATGATAGGCTCCGTTATATGTGGCTTCGCTAACTCGATGACGGTTCTACTGGTCGGTCGAGGCATCCAAGGCATCGGTGCAGGTGGACTTATGCCGCTAGCGATGATTATTATTGGGGATTCGTTCCCGCTGGAGCAGAGGGCCAAGGTGCAGAGTTTGATCGGTCCGATGTTGATCCTGCCACAGTTGCTAGGTCCTACCGTAGGCGGCTACTTCGTCAGCCACGTCAACTGGCATTGGATCTTCCTGATCAATCTTCCTGTAGGCATAATCGCTGCGTTGATCGTAGGCAAAGGGCTGCGGGAGTCCGTTAGTACGGAGAAGAAGTCGATCGATTGGGCTGGCGCCTCGACGCTTGTCCTTGCGATCCTCTCATTGTTACTCGCACCGGTGTTGATCGATGTAGCCGACTATACATGGTCTTCGCCTGTCGTAATCGGGCTGCTCGTCTTATCTGCCGTACTGGTTGCCCTATTCATTCGAATTGAACTTCGAACAGAGGAACCGATCATACCGCTGCAATTGTTCAGACACCGTTCGGTTGTCGTCTTGTCGTTCATTGTATTCGTGACGATGCTTGGTGTAATGGGAGGCATGTCCGGGTTCCCGTTCTTCGCTCAGAATGTGATGGGCTTGTCGCCGACGGCTTCGGGCTACTTGTCGCTTGGTTTTATGGCAGGGGCAATTCCAGCAAGTATTGTTTGTGGATTTTTGATCACGAAAGTGCCTTACAAGCTTCTGTTCATTATCTCTTTCGCACTTCCGATCGTGGCCTACTACTTATTGTCCAGAATCGATGTAAGTACTACCGTGCTCTATGTCATCATAGCGTTCTTCATCATGGGACTTGGGATTGGCGTCTTGTTCGGCAGTGACAATCTGATCGTGCAAGAATCGGTAGCGAAGGAGCATGCCGGTGTCGGAATCGCGACCGTGCAGCTGTTCCAATCGCTCGGCGCAACACTTGGCTTCAGCATCTTCGGCAGCTTGCTCTCCCGGAACATTCATTCCGGCATCACCGACTTGTCCGGTCAATTCCCGGCAGGCACATCCGAAACCATTATCAATGGAGGTATGCCGGAAGGCTTATCCTCGGAGCTGATGCTGCAGATCAAGAACATCTTCTCTGAAGCGTTCCAGCACATGTTCCTGATCGGCGTTTTCTTCTCGATCGCGGCGTTCGTCATCTGCTGGTTCCTGCGGAAAGAAGTGTTGACCACTCGCCAAGAGGTAGCCGAACCTGCAGCGGTTCAAGCTTAATCTGTGTAACCTTCGACCTTGTTCTCTACGTAACCGTCTATGATCATCCAACCTTGATTATAGAAAAACGATCCTCAGTCCACTCTATTAGCTTGCTCTAGACACAACAACCCAATAGAATAGAAGACGAACCCCACGTCACTGTTGGGATGAAAGATTCTGAGGAGGTTAATCGAATGGATCGCAACAAATACGAAGAAGTGAAACAAGCGTATGGGTGGAAGCCGGATCTCGCTGTGAAAGCACCTGGCGTGATACTGTCGGTTCAACTGGATGGCAACGTTGCTTATGTGTCCGGTCACGTCCCATTCTCCGGGGGAGAACTGACGTACAAAGGACGAATCGGCGATAATGTATCGATCGAAGAGGGTAAGCAATCTGCAGCATTGTCGGTCATCAACTGTCTGGAGTCGCTGGATAAAGCAGTAGGATTGGAACGCGTAGAGAAAATACTGAAAGTAACAGGATACTTAAGCTGCACAGAGCAAGTGACCGAACATCCAGTGATTATGAACGCAGGCAGCCAGGTACTGATCGACGTATTCGGGGAAGCAGGCAAGCACGCACGTGCGGCTCTGGGTATCCATACACTGCCATTGGGCTCCTCGACCGAAGTAGATATGGTAGTGTTATTGAAATCATAAGCTAACTACACAATATATAAGAGAAAACCACCTGATCTCCAGGTGGTTTTCTCTATCGATACGGTAAAAGAGTCAGCCCCGACTACGCCCCACAGGCCCCGCATACCCGACCCGCTCCGCTTGACTGGTTAGGCCGGACAGCAGGGATGCCAGTGTCTTATCCCGATTCGTTTCCTTCGTGAGCTTGCGCAAATATTGCCGCACTTCCCAACCCTTACCTACGATCCGAAGCTGATCTTGAGCCAAGTAGGACTTCATCCTCGTATCCCCCTCATCATCTTGTAAAGTTTGATATAATGTCATGGTATGCGCATGGTGGACAAGTTATGCTGACGTGACTAGTGAACCTGCGCGGAACGATTATCAAACCGATGGAGATGATAGATTTGAATAACAAATACGAAGAAACTACGATCCAAACCGAATCCATATTCAACGGAAGAGTGATCTCCCTGCAAGTAGATACGGTCAACCTCCCGAACGGGAAGATCGCGACCCGCGAGATCGTCAAACACCCAGGAGCCGTAGCGGTGCTGGCGCTTCACGAAGGCAAGATGATTGTGGTGGAGCAATTCCGCAAGCCGCTTGAGCGCAGCTTAGTCGAGATTCCGGCGGGGAAGCTGGATCCGGGCGAAACGCCACTTGAAGCAGCGAAGCGAGAGCTGGAAGAAGAGACCGGCTTCTGCAGCGAATCGCTGCGTCTCATCAGTTCTTTCTACACGTCGCCTGGCTTTGCCAATGAGATTATTCATTTATACGTGGCTGAGGATCTTGTCCCAGGCGAGGTTCATCTGGACGAGGACGAATTCCTCGACATCGAACTCATCACACTGGAACAAGCGCAGCAGCTCATTGCGGATGGCCGTATTCGTGATGCCAAGACGATCACAGCCGTCTACGCCTGGCAGATCTATCAATTAACCGGGCAGATCTGACATGTCTGCACCTAAGAAGGCACCATCATTATCCAGTTATTTCGTCGATCTGCACATCCACATCGGGCGCACCGAGAAGGGCAAGCCGGTCAAGATTAGCGGCAGCAAGGACTTGACGTTCTTCAACATCGCGCAGGAAGCATCGGAGCGTAAGGGCATCGATGTAGTCGGCATCATTGACTGCCACTCGCCGGCTGTTCAGGATGAGATTATGGACTATCTCCATAAAGGTGAGATGGAGGAGCTCGAAGGTGGAGGCATTCGCTATCGTAAAACCACTATCATGCTCGGCAGTGAGATTGAGGTGAGAGACCCTGGCCGTGGTGCCGCGCATTTGCTCGCGTACTTGCCGACATTAAGCGACATGCAGCAGTTTACAGGCTGGATGAGCCGCTATATGAAGAACGTAGAATTAAGCTCACAGCGTATCTACGTCACGGCTCGCGAGCTGCAAGCGGAAGTAATAGCCAGGGGAGGCATCCTCATCCCGGCTCACATCTTCACCCCCTACAAGAGCGTCTACGGCAGCGCCGCCACCCGAATGGCTGAGCTGCTGGACATCGAACAGCTCTCCGCTGTCGAGTTGGGCCTAAGTGCGGATACGGAGATGGCCAGCCATATCACCGAGCTGGATACGCTGCCGTTCGTGACGGATTCCGACGCTCACTCTTTGCGCAAGATCGGTCGGGAATACAATCGGCTTTATATGCAGCAACCGACTTTCCATGAACTGACGATGGCGCTTGCGAATGCAGAGGGTCGGGGGATTGCCGCCAACTATGGGTTGAACCCTCATCTGGGCAAGTATCACCGGACTTACTGCGCTTCTTGCGAGACGGTTCTGGACGCGCATCATCCGCAAGGCGAACGATGCCCTCATTGCGGTCACGGGAAATTCGTACGCGGGGTTATGGACCGGATTATGGACATCGCGGACAGGAGGCAGCCGTTAGTAAGCGCCCACCGTCCGCCCTATCACTATCAAGTCCCACTTGAATTCATCCCAGGCTTAGGTCCGAAGAAGCTGGAATCGATGCTGCTCCGCTTTGGGACCGAGATGAATATATTGCACCGTGCACCTGAGAACGAACTTGTGGAAGCGGTAGGTTTTGATATTGCTCGTACTATTATGCAGGCGCGGCTTGGTGAACTTACTTTGGAAGCAGGAGGTGGAGGACGATACGGCAAAGTAATAATTCCCGGCAAGAGCGATCCTAGCTAAATATCCAGTCATAGGTTCCCCGCTAGTTTCATATACATCCTAAGAGTGGGACAAGGTATCGGAATACACTTTCGAAGCTTATCTTCACATTTGGGGTGAAATTTGGGGTGCCGATTGGAGGACTGAAGGATGAGCTGGAACAACCGGATGCGCTCGGATATGAAGGAACATTTGTCGCTGTACGTATTCGTCTCCGTCTTGCTGGTGATGGGCGTCGTGTTCGGCGCGCTTATGGTGAACGCCTTGTCAGCGGATCAGAAGCAGGAGTTGGGCCGTCATCTAAGCAGCTTCGTGCAAATGATCGATCAAGGTACGGATCTGGGAGGGCAGGCTTCGTTCAAGCAAGCTTTCTTTATGCATTTGAAATGGATTTTGCTTATCTGGATGCTGGGGTTGTCGATTGTTGGATTGCCTTTTATTTTTCTGCTCGATTTTCTAAAAGGAGTGCTGGTGGGCTTCTCGGTAGGCGTCCTTGTGGGCGAGATGTCCTGGAAAGGGATGCTGTTCGCACTCGTGTCGGTCGCTCCGCAGAACTTGATCATTATCCCGGCGCTCATGATATGCAGCGTGTCGGCGATTTCGTTCTCGATGTACTTGGTCAAAAACCGGTTCCTGCAAAAAAAAGGAACGTTGTATCCGCCATTCGTTCGCTTCTCCTCCATCACACTGAGTATGATCGCGCTGCTGTTCGGTGTATCGTTGTTCGAGGCGTATTTGTCGCCCGTGTTGATGCAGTGGGTAACGCCCATGCTGAGCGCTCTTGCGGAATAGATCAAATCCCCCTATAATGTAAGCATGCGCGAAACCGGCGACAATGCTCTAAGGGGGAGGAGTATGGAAGCACGAATCGATAAGATCAAGCAGCAGCTGCAATCGCAGGGCTATAAGCTGACACCCCAGCGCGAAGCGACCGTTCGCGTCTTGCTTGAGAACGAGGAAGATCACCTCAGTGCGGAAGATGTGTTCATGCTCGTAAAGGACAAGGCTCCCGAAATCGGACTCGCAACGGTATATCGGACGTTGGAATTACTAAGTGAGCTTCACGTAGTGGAGAAGATGAATTTCGGCGACGGGGTAGCACGTTATGACCTGCGCAATGATAACTCTCATCACCATCATCATCATTTGATTTGTGTCAAATGCGGAGCGGTGGATGAGATTATGGAAGATTGGCTGACGCCGCTCGAAGAGAGACTGGCCGCCGAGTACAACTTCAAGGTGCACGATCACCGGCTTGATTTCCAGGGCATCTGCCACCGCTGCAACGAGAAGGCAGCCAAGGAAGCCGCTGAATCACAGGGTGACCTGTAAGCAACATCTGTTGATATCACACGAATACGATTGAGAACGAAGGCCTTGTCCACGGACAGGGCTTTATTTTTGTTTGAGTAAAAAAAGCATAGGCAAGAGAACCTATTGGAAGTGGAGCCATTGATTGCCTCCCCGCATACATTTGATACTAGGAACTTGTTTCATCGATTGCAAAGGAGGGGGCAAAATTGACTAATTCGACCCATTCGAACCGATACGTTATAGGGGTGCCCAAAGAAATCAAGAACAATGAGAACCGTGTAGCTCTAACACCTGCCGGGGTGCACATGCTGAAGCTGGCCGGGCACGAGATCGTGGTAGAACGATTCGCTGGAGCAGGGAGTGGCTTCACGGATGAGGAATACGCACAGGCGGGAGCCGTTATCTCGGAAACAGCGGCCGATGTATGGACCCGTGCAGATATGATCATGAAGGTGAAAGAGCCGATTGCCGAGGAATTCGGGCATTTTCGCGAAGGGCAACTGCTGTTCACGTACTTACACCTCGCAGCAGCCTTGGAATTGACACATGAGCTTGTCCGGCGCAAGGTTACYGGTATCGCCTATGAGACGATACAAGCTGCCAACGGAAGCCTTCCTCTTCTCACCCCGATGAGCGAAGTGGCCGGCAGAATGTCGGTGCAAGTAGGAGCGCAGTTTCTGGAGAAGCCTAACGGTGGGCGTGGTATTTTGTTAGGTGGCGTTCCAGGTGTACCCCCGGGTGTTGTCGTCATCCTCGGAGGTGGCATCGTTGGAACGAATGCAGCTAAGATGGCGCTAGGACTTGGCGCCGATGTCGTGATCGTGGAACGTAGCGCAGACCGAATGCGAGCGTTGGACGATATATTCGGTGGGCGGGTCAAGACGCTGATGTCCAACTCGCTGAACATTGCTAACGCCGTGCAAAAAGCCGATCTGCTCATCGGGGCAGTACTCATCCCTGGTGCCAGGGCGCCCAAGCTCGTGACCGAGGCGATGGTCAGTCAGATGAAGAAAGGCGCTGTTATCGTAGACGTAGCTGTTGACCAAGGCGGAACGATTGAGACGGTCGATCGGGTAACGACTCACAGTGAGCCTACGTACGAGAAACATGGGGTCATTCATTATGCCGTAGCCAATATGCCCGGAGCGGTCCCGAGAACATCCACATTCGCCTTGACGAACGTAACAATCGGCTATGCACTGGAGCTGGCTAACAAAGGATTCGACAGAGCTGTCAAGGAGAACAACTCCTTACGGTTAGGTGTCAATACGTACGGGGGATTCATCTCACATCCGGCTGTTGCGGATTCGGTAGGCTTGCCACTCCAACCGCTACCTGAGTAGTGAAGCTGAATCGGTTGCATCCTGGCAGTCATATTCGGCAGAGGACAATCATAATCTTACCCTAGACTGCTGTTATAGGGACAAGGAGGCATTCAGATGATCGTATCCGTTCGAAGATGGCTGACGCGATTGAAGTTCACGGTGATGTTCTTCGTCTTGACCTTGGTGGTCTATTATTTGTTCCAATGGGTATCGGGCTGGATTGAACCTGCGCAGCGCTACAAGGAGCCTACTGGCAAGGCGGTCAAGGTGTTTCAGCAGCATACCGGATATGGGGAGCCGTCCTCCTCGTTCGCCGACCGTTTAATGTTATTTTATTGGTACGGGGAGTAGACCGTTCGAAGCAGGATTTCGTATGAGTACTGTGGAATGGAATAAAGAACGATTCCATAGCTGCAAGGAAGGAATGATCCCTCGATGAAACAGCACCTGCACAACTTCATACAGTATATATACGTCGAGAAGCGACTTGCCCGAAATACGTTGGAGTCTTATGAGCGGGATTTGGCCGCATTTATAGATTATTTGCAGCAATCCGGCGTTCAGTCGATAGAGAGCTCAAATACGATGCACATTCACCAATATATCCATCATCTTCGTCAGCAGGGCCGTGCGGCGGCATCCGTTTCCCGCTGCATGGTGTCCTTGCGTGCCCTGTACCATTATTTGCTTCAAGAGCGATTGGTCAACACGGATCCGACAATGGGGTTGGAGTCACCTAAGCTTGAGAAAAAGCTGCCTCAGATCATGGCGGTTGAAGAGGTGGAGCGGCTGTTGGAAATACCGGATACGTCTGTGCCATCCGGTGTCCGTGATAAAGCGATGTTGGAACTGCTGTACGCGACAGGCATTCGTGTGTCAGAGCTGATCGAGCTTGATGTTAGTCATATTCACTTGGATATGGGATTCGTCCGTTGTCCAGGAAAAGGCGCAAAGGAGCGGATCATCCCTCTGGGTCGGATCGCGATACAGTGGTTGGAAATGTACATCGGCACGATGCGCGTACACTTGCTCAAGAGGGCTGATGCAGAGGATGCGTTGTTCTTGAACCATATGGGAACGCGATTAACACGCCAAGGTTTCTGGAAAATACTGAAGAAAGCCGCGCGCAACGCTGGGATCCGGGAAGAAGTAACACCGCACACACTTCGCCATTCGTTCGCCGCCCACCTGTTGGAGAATGGAGCCGATCTGAGAGCGGTACAGGAGATGCTCGGTCATGCCGATATTTCCTCGACCTTGTTGTATGCCCAGGTTAGCAAGCTGCGGATGAAAGATATTTATGAAGCGGCCCACCCCCGGGCGGGAAAGCACGGAACGTAAGAGCCATGCGGATGCGCAGGCTTTTTTTTACAGAATCAGAAAGTATAAACTTCGAGAGGTTGCATCCTGATTCGGCATAAAAAGTTACCGCTAAAGACGAACCCGCTTCACCGAGTTGCTTCGATAGAAGCTTTTTTTATTCGAGGGTGACAGAGGACAAGGCCAGATCATCCAGTGGAGCATTATTTTGCAAACGGCTGGGAGGCGTGAGATAATATTGAAAAAACAAGTAGGGAGGTATACTCCTGATGTCTTATAAAAGAATATGCCTGATCGTCCTAGATAGTGTTGGGATTGGTGAATTGCCGGATGCGGACAAGTTCGGTGATCGGGGGTCGCATACGTTAGGACATATCGCCGAGAGGGTGGCAGGCTTCGCGCTGCCGAACATGCAGAAGCTTGGGCTTGGCAACATTGCTCCGTTGCAAGGAATAACTCCTGTTGAACAACCGATTGCGGCTTATGGGAAAATGGTAGAAGTGTCGGTAGGTAAAGATACGATGACCGGTCACTGGGAGTTGATGGGACTGAAGGTGACGATCCCGTTCCAGACTTATCCGGAAGGGTTCCCGCCTGAACTGATCGAGGAGTTCGTCCGCAGAACCGGACGTGCCATACTCGGCAATAAGCCAGCGTCTGGAACCGAGATCCTGGACGAGCTGGGTGAAGAACAGATGAAGACAGGCGCCTGGATCGTCTATACTTCAGCGGATAGCGTCATGCAGATTGCTGCCCATGAGGATGTGATCCCGCTAGAGGAGCTGTACGCCGCATGCCGAATAGCGCGAGAGCTTACGGTTGGGGAGTATGCGGTGGGACGCGTTATCGCCCGGCCATATATAGGACAACCCGGTGCATTCAAGCGAACACCGAATCGACATGACTACGCCGTCTCGCCACCAGCACCTACGGTTATGAATAGCCTGAAGGACGCTGGACTCGATTGCATCGCGATCGGCAAGATCAATGATATATTTACTGGCGAGGGCGTTACCGCGTCCTATCATACGAATAGCAACGAACACGGCATGGAGGAGACGATTCGCGTATTGGGTGAGTCCTTCCAAGGCTTGTCGTTCACGAACCTGGTTGACTTCGACTCTCTCTATGGGCACCGTAGAGATCCCGAAGGTTATGGACGAGCACTGGAAGCATTCGACCGGCGTCTGCCTGAGCTAATGGAACGCTTCGGGAAGGAAGATTTACTTCTGCTGACTGCTGACCACGGCAATGATCCGATTCATGCTGGAACCGATCATACGCGCGAATATGTTCCTCTGCTCGTCTGGAGTCCAGGGATGAACCATCCTGCTTCGCTCGGCATCCGAGCTACATTCGCCGATGTGGGAGCAACAATCGCCGACAACTTCGGATTGCCGGCACCTTCATACGGAACGAGTTTTTTGGCACAGATTGAATAGAAAGGATAGTGAGATGCAGATGAATGCTATGGAACAAGTCGAGCAAGCGCGTCTATTTATCGAAGAAGAAATCCCTTACCAGCCTGAGATCGGGCTCATACTGGGGTCTGGTCTTGGCGTGCTTGCCAATGCGATGGAAGACGTCACCGTCATCCACTATAGTGAAATTCCGCACTTCCCGAAAGTCACAGTAGAAGGACATGCCGGTGAATTGATGGTCGGTACCATACAAGGACGCAAAGCTATTATGATGAAAGGCCGATTTCACCTGTATGAAGGGTACGACGCCCAGACGGTCGCTTTTCCCATTCGTGTCATGAAGGCAATGGGTGTGAAGACACTGCTTGTGACGAACGCTGCCGGTGGGGTGAATACGACTTATTCGTCCGGGGATCTGATGCTGATTCGGGACCATATCAATCTGATGTATCGCACCCCGTTGATCGGGCCGAATGACTCGTCGTTCGGTGTGCGTTTCCCGGATATGTCGCAGGCCTACAGTGCTAAGCTGTTGAATATCGCTAGAGAAGCAGCAGCTGAGGAAGGTGTTTCCGTGCGCGAGGGAGTGTATGCCTCCATGCTCGGTCCTAGCTACGAGACACCAGCGGAAATCCGCATGCTTCGTACGCTTGGAGCGGATGCAGTCGGCATGTCTACCGTGCCGGAAGTCGTCGCAGCCCGTCATGCTGGACTGGAAGTGCTGGGCATTTCCTGTATCACGAACATGGCCGCTGGCATACTGGATCAACCTTTGTCACATGAGGAAGTGATGGAGACGGCAGAACGGGTCAAGGGTACATTCCTGAGCTTGGTTGGCCGGATCATTGGGAAGATGTAACTAACAACTTATATAACAGGAGGTTTACATAGATGGAACAGTTGCAACTGCAGCAAATTGACGAGGCCGTAGCTTACATACTTAATCGAATCGGCAATCTTAAACCTGTGATCGGCATGGTGCTGGGGTCAGGACTCGGAGATCTGGCTCACGAAGTAGAAGATGCTGTAGCGATCGCTTATTCTGATATTCCACACTTTCCGGTATCGACAGTAGAAGGCCACGCAGGCCAGTTTGTAGTAGGGACGTTGGAAGGAAAGTCTGTTATCGTCATGCAAGGCCGCTTCCATTATTACGAAGGCTATGCGATGCAAAAGGTCGTATTCCCGATCTATGTGATGAAACGTCTAGGTGTACAAACATTGGTCATGACGAATGCGGCGGGCGGTATGAACCGAGCGTTCCGACCTGGTGATCTGATGCTGATCTGCGACCATATTAACTTGACCGGGGATCACCCTCTGATCGGCAGAAATGATCCGCAACTCGGCGTCAGGTTCCCGGACATGTCGGAAGCTTACAATCGCCAATACCGCGCATTGGCTCATCGATTGTCCAGTCAAATTCGTGGAGATGACGGCGATGCATTGGAGCTTCAGGAAGGCGTATACTGCGGGATCAGCGGTCCAGCTTATATGACACCGGCTGAGCTTAAAATGCTTGTTGTAATAGGCGGAGACGCTGTAGGAATGTCGACGGTTGGCGAGGTGATCGCCGCACGGCATGCTGGAATCAACGTTCTGGGTATTTCGTGCATTACGGATATGGCGATCGGGGAAGAACTGGAGCCGTTGACCCATGAACAAGTAGTGGAAGTAGCCAACCGCACGAAGCCCAAGTTTATCGCGTTGGTAAAAGCGTTCGTGCGTGAAGTATAGCAGGTTCTGGGTCGGGACTGTAGTTGGGAGATGCGAGCCATGACGGAAAGACAGGATACGGATGCGGCGGTTGTATCAGAAGCAGACTCCCGCAGGGAGCTTGGCTGGACGTTATTGAAACAAATAACGGGCAGCAAGGGAGAGCAGACGATTGAGAAGCTGCAGGAGTTTAGTCCGGATTTGTGCGAACTCATTATTTCTTTCGCTTACGGCGACATTTATTCACGGGATGGGCTCGATCTGAAGCAACGTATGATCGTTACGCTGACAACGCTGATCACCATGGGCGGCTGCGATAAGGAGCTGGAGGTTCATGTAGGCTCTGCGTTGAACGTCGGCCTTACCGCGAAGGAAATTGTCGAGATTATGCTGCATTGTGTGCCTTACATCGGATTTCCGAAAGTGATGAATGCGATTCACTTGGCACGTGTTGTGTTCGAGTCCAAGGGGATTCGGGTGGAGTAGGACGAAGGGAACGAAACAGGAGATGGAACATCAACGCTCCATTACATATTTGCAAGGCGTCGCGCTCTACATGGGAGCGGTTCTAGGTTCCGGCATTCTCATACTGCCGGGCTATACGGCACAGCTTGCCGGGCCAGCCTCCATCGTGTCGTGGTTGGCGATGTCGCTCATCAGCATTCCGATCGCCTACACGTTCGCCAGACTCGCGCTTAAGTATCGGGATTTCGGGGGAATCGCCAAAATCGTGGAGCAAGCGTTCGGGGGGACATGGGGGGCTATCGTTGGGTGGTTTTTCTTCGTCTGGGTTTCGACAGGACAAGCGGTAGTAGGGCTTACCGGAGCTGCTTACATCGTATCCGCGTTCCGGCTTCCTGCAGGCTGGGCCTACGTAGCTGCGTTCGGATTTCTAGCCGCCGCCTTAGCGGCTAATCTGCTGGGGATGCGTGCGAGTGCCAGGCTGTCGCTTGGCTTGAGCGGGGCTGTATTGCTGCTACTACTGGCGACCATTGCATTGTCTCTGCCGGACGTGGAGCCGAGTCAATTCCAGGATTTCATGCCGCACGGTGTAGGAGGGATCGGCCGCGCTTGTGTGTTGATATTCTGGGCGTTCTTCGGGTGGGAGAGCATTACCCATCTCGTACCGGAGTTCCGCAATCCGGAACGTGACGTGATGCGGAGCACATGGTCCAGCGTCTTCGTAATCGGCACGACATACACCCTGCTATCGGTCGTTACAGTAGGAACCGGACTGTATGGAGATCAGGCAGCGGCAGCGCCGTTAGCGGACTTGATGGGCCGCGCTGTAGGTTTCAGTGCAGGTATAGCGACCGCGATTGTCGCATGTATTGTCTGTCTCGGTACGCTGAACGTTTACTTGGCCAGCTCTTCCAGGCTCGGCTATTCCTTGGCGCAAGAAGGCCGGTTCCCGACTTGGTTCGGTGGGTTAGGCTCAAGAGGCGTTCCATATCGCAGCACGATATTTCTATTCGCAACGAACAGTATAGTTTTGCTCATCAGTTACGTATGGGACGTAGGCGCGGACAGGTTGATTCTCTTTCCAACGACGCTTGGTATCGTCGTCTATGTCATTGCTACGCTTGCCTGCGTGAAGCTGTTATGGCACGACCGGATCGGTCGTTTGTCATCTATGGTTGCGGCGGCATTTTGTATCGTTGTGGCGCCTTTCTCATTATCGTATCTAGCGGTGCCGGTCGTTGTCGCGGCCGCTTGTTTATTGTATTTGAGAATCCGGAGGAACCGGACGAGATCGGAGGGTGGGGTATAGATGAGAACGGTAGATCTTATACAGAAGAAACGCGATGGAGGAGAGTTGAGCCGCGAAGAATTGGCATTTCTTATCCAGGGTTACAGCAGCGGCCGGATTCCTGATTACCAGCTATCTGCTTGGGCAATGGCGGTGTATTTCCAAGGGATGTCGGCCCGGGAAACGGCCGATCTGACCTTGGAGATGGCCGCCTCCGGCGATCAAGTCGACCTGAGCCCAATCCAGGGCGTCAAGGTCGACAAGCACAGCACAGGCGGCGTCGGCGATACGACGACGCTTGTGCTGGCTCCGCTCGTCGCGGCCGCCGGGGTACCGGTCGCGAAGATGTCCGGCCGTGGGCTAGGCCACACGGGCGGGACGATCGACAAGCTGGAGTCGATCCCCGGCTTCCAGGTCGAGCTCACGCAGGAAGCGTTCGTCGAGCAGGTGAACCGGCACGGCGTTGCTGTGATGAGTCAGTCCGGCAACGTGACGCCGGCAGACAAGAAGCTCTACGGCTTACGGGATGTGACCGCAACCGTGAATTCCATTCCGCTCATCGCGAGCTCGATTATGAGCAAGAAGATTGCTTCGGGCGCTGATGCGATCGTGCTCGATGTGAAGACCGGCAGCGGCGCGTTCATGAAAACGCTGGATGACTCGATCCGCCTCGCGGAAGCGATGGTCGCCATTGGTGAGGAAGTCGGCCGCGAGACGGTCGCCGTCATCAGCAGCATGGACCAGCCGCTTGGCGTGGCCGTCGGCAACGCGCTTGAAGTAAAGCTGGCCATCGAGACGTTGAAGGGCCAAGGTCCGAAAGACCTGGAGGAGCTATGCCTCACACTTGGCGCCCACATGCTAGTGCTAGGTGGCAAAGCGCTCGAAATCGACGAGGCGAAGGACATGCTATACGAGATCATTCGCAAGGGATACGCGCTGAAGAAGTTCAAGGAATTCGTAGCCGCTCAAGGCGGATCGCCTTCGTTCATCGATCAGCCTGCCCAGTTGGCGACGGCTAAGCATGTCATTGCGGTTCCGGCACCGACTGCCGGGTATGTGTCCGCGATTGAAGCGGAGCGTATCGGCATCGGTGCGATGATGCTCGGTGCTGGCCGCGAGACAAAGGAGGCTGCCATCGATTTGGCAGCTGGTATCGTGCTTCGCCGCAAGATCGGCGATCGTGTCGAGTTAGGCGATACGTTGGTCGAGCTGCACACGAACCGCGCCGATTCATCGCTTGTGGAGGCGGTGCAGCAGCACATACTCGACGCATACCAGGTGACGGAGGAAGAGCCTCCAAAGCCTGTGCTGCTATATGCAGTCGTGACCAAGGACGGCGTAGAACGGTTTTAATGTGAAGGCGTGCCTGGTGTCTGGCGAAAAATGCAAAACCGGTGCTTGGAGAGCATCAAACGTACGCGTGCTGCTTTGTAAGGTCGAAAATGAGGCTGTCGATTAACTGTTGATAGAAGCAAAAACGGCCGTTCCAAGTGAAAAAGGACCCCTTTAGCTCTAACATCTTGTTTGAACCTCCCTGATTGTATAAGGGATTCAGCGGTGGGAGGTTCAAGCCAAAACTCGCCAGGGTCCTCTTTTTCACTCTCCACTCCTCTTGTCCACAGTTAATCGACAACCTCAATAATCGTCTTACAGCCCGGGATTCGCTCGTCAGAGGGGCTGTAAGACGAAAAATGGGTCTTACAGCTCGGTTTTCGCCTGCCGGAGGTGCTGTAAGCCGAAAAAATCGTCTTACAGCTCGAGTTTCGCCTGCCGGAGGAGCTGTAAGCCGAAAAAATCGTCTTACAGCTTGGGTTTCGCCTGCCGGAGGTGCAGTAAGCCGAAAAAATCGTCTTACAGCCCGGGATTCGCTCGTCGGAGGTGCTGTAAGCCGAAAAAATCGTCTTTCAGCTCGGGATTCGCTCGTCGGAGGTGCTGTAAGCCGAAAAAATCGTCTTACAGCTCGGTTTTCGCCTGCCGGAGGTGCTGTAAGCCGAAAAAATCGTCTTACAGCTTGGGTTTCGCTCGTCGGAGGGGCTGTAAGCCGAAAAAATCGTCTTACAGCCCGGGATTCGCTCGTCGGAGGGGCTGTAAGCCGAAAAAATCGTCTTACAGCTCGGGTTTCGCTCGTCGAAGGAGCTGGAAGACGGAAAAGTCGCCTTCCAGCTGGAGTTATAGAGTCAATTAGTCGTGTGGCGGGCGCAACATTCGTGTATATGCCAGTTACCAGGCGTTACGAGTTTATTAAAGAAAAATTCTGAACGCATACTCGGATTGGTGGAAAAAGTGAGGTGGAGCTGAAAATGAGCATGGAGCGGAGTACGGAACGAAGAAAAGCGGAGCATATTAGGATCTGTCTGGAGGAACCAGTTACGGGGCGCGGTATTACGACGGGCTTCGAACAGTATCGTTTCGTTCATCAAGCGTTGCCCGAGTTGGATTTCGATGAGATTGATGTGTCCTCTCATTTTCTCGGAAAGTCGATCCGCACACCTTTCATAATCAGCTCGATGACCGGGGGGACTGAGGAAGCCTTACGGATCAACCGAAACCTCGCTCAAGCGGCGGAACAGCGCGGCTGGGCGATGGGAGTCGGTTCTGTCCGGGCGGCCATCGAGCAGCCAGAATTGGCAACCACGTTCCGAGTCCGCGATGTTGCGCCCACTATTCCGCTGTTTGCCAATCTCGGTGCGGTCCAATTGAATTATGGCTACGGCGCGGCTGAATGCCGCCAAGCCGTTGAGATGTTAGATGCGGATGGCTTGGTGCTGCATCTGAATGCACTTCAGGAGGTATTCCAGCCAGAAGGGAACACCAACTTTCGCGATCTGCTGCGACGAATCGAGCAGGTGTGTTCTACTATGCCGATCCCGGTCGGCGTCAAGGAAGTAGGGTGGGGCATTGATGGCGCGACGGCGCGACGTCTGCTTGATGCAGGCGTCAGCTATATCGATGTAGCCGGAGCAGGCGGAACCTCGTGGAGCGAGGTTGAGAAGCGCCGCACGGCCGATCCGCTGCGTCGACAGGCCGCCGATGCCTTCGCGGACTGGGGCGTGCCCACAGCCGCGTGCATTCGCGACGTTCGGCGTCACGCGCCGGACGCGCTTGTCATCGCGAGCGGGGGGCTCGCGAACGGCGTCGACGCCGCCAAGGCGCTTGCGCTCGGCGCGAACCTCGCCGGCTTCGGCCGCGGGCTGTTAGCCGCAGCCGTGGAAGGCGAGGCGGCTGCCGAGCGGGCGCTCGCGCAGGTCGAGTTCGAGCTGCGCGCGGCGATGTTCGGCATCGGCGCGCGCACACTCGCTGACCTGCGCGGGACGCGCGCACTCGTGCCAGCGTCGGCGTTCGACGCTTCGTCGCCACCGTTATAGGCGCGTCGCCCCTCTCTCGCGCCCTGCAAAGCTGCTACGGTAGTAGCGCTTCGACCTAAACGCGCCCACGGCGTGCAATTAGTCTGTGCCGCTTGGTACTCTCGTGCTAGCCGGAACCCTGCAAGTCCGTGCTACACGCGTCCAACCGTGCTTGGTCAATAGCGTCTGTTAAAACCGTTTGGATTGCCATCTCGCAAATGCCAACGCTCGCAAAAATCGTCCATCAATTACTCGACTCCACACGATTACTTAAGCGTGTCCGTGCCACCTGATCACATAGAGCCATTCAAGTCATGCCGCGCCCACACTACGCTAACCAGACCACCTCGCATATCACCCCATACCGGATGGACCCGCTCATCGGAAGTAAAGGTGTGGGTGCCATGCACTACAAGTTGTCGAAGAACAGCACGCCCGAACAAGACTTTGCACCTTCAACCAGCACGCAAGTGGGTGTCTTCCAATTCCGGCTTGATAATTGGTCCTCTGTCGTCATCACCATACCTTCCGCAACATCCCTCCACTCAACTATTTCGCTCGCGAAACTCTCCGGGCGGTATTCCGCGTGCCTGCTTGAACACCTTAGAGAAATGATGCACATCGGCAAAGCCGCAGTACACCGCAATTTCGGAAAGGGTCAACGTTGTAGTCCGCAGCAATTCCTCGCTGTGTTGCAATCGCAATTGAAGTAAATATTGATGCGGTGGCACCCCGAATGTTTGGCGGAACACCGCGCTGAATCGAGAGGGTGATAGATTGGCACGCCGAGCCATCTCAGCAATGGTCAACGGTTCGCTAAGATGGAACGACATGAACGAGGTAATCCAGTTCAATGTTTGTGTGTTCGAGGTGGATTGGCGTGAGGTTGGCGCATACTGCTTGAGTATCGCCAGCACCAGTTCACTGGCTAGACATTGCGCCTCCAACTGAGATAACGAATCCCGATCAAGCCAGCATTGCACCATTCGAAGCAGTGTATCGCGGAACTGGATCGGATGGGCGGGATTCAGCCTAACCGGTACATGCAATCCTTGCAGATCGTTCAGTCTGGGCTGCATCAAAGTCTGATAAGCGGATAGGTCCAGCTGTCCCGCCCCTGTCGGAAAGCTCAATTCTCGCAAAGGGTTATAAAAAATATCCAGATGGGCGTATGGGGTTATCGTATTCGTCGTACCTTGGAGTGTATGTACACTGTTCGGCTGGATGAGACAAAATTGCCCACTCTCGAATGTATGCTGGACACCATCTACATGGATGAGGCAACTGCCCTCTTGCACATAGATCAACAAGTAGTCAAGCAGCCGTCGAATCGGCATATGCCAAGGCAAACGTATGGCAAAGTCGCTGTTGCGGATATAGGGGACAACAGGTTGATGAGCGATTAATTGCTCAAGGGTGCTCATGGTTTTTGTCATCGTTTTCATCAGCTCCACGGAGAAATAGGAATATCTCATACGATAGCAGATTGTAGGCCGTTTCGCGAATGAACAGTCGTTTTTGACAAATAACTTAGTAGAGTTATACACGTCGCCTTCCCAGTTCAACAGATATAATAAACGTATCATCACATAGAAAGAAGGCACTGTTCATGGACACTCCTTTAACGACCCTACCTGATTTGCAACAGCTATACGAGCTTTCACAGCAACAAGTTGCAGACTACACAGACAAGGGGCACATAAGGCTCCGGCATGTCGCGACCGCAGACGAAGTGCTTGCCTATCGCCCGATCATACAAGATCAAGTAAGACAATTGAACAAACATGATAAGCCGCTAGCTGAGCGAGACACGTATGGTAAGGCGTTTATCCAGATCGGGAACGTCTGGGTCAAGAGTGAAGCGGTGCAACGATTCGTGTTCGCCAGAAGATTTGCCAAGATTGCTGCAGATTTGATGGGAGTAGACCGTGTTCGGATCTACGCCGACCAAGCGTTGTTCAAGGAACCAGGTGGGGGACATACTCCGTGGCATCAAGACCAAATCTACTGGCCGCTTGATACGAATAACACGATTACGATGTGGATGCCGCTCGTTCCGATTTCCGAGGAAGTGGGATCGATGACGTTCGCATCAGGTTCGCACAAATCCGGTTACATTTCGAAACAAGTCATTTCAGACGAATCCCACAAGACGTTGAAGGAATACATTGAGAGCAAAGGGGTCGAGACGGTCAACTATGGTGGGATGAACGCGGGTGATGCTACGTTTCATGCGGGCTGGACGTTGCACAGTGCACCGTCTAATCCGACGGAACAGATGCGGGAAGTCATGACGATTATTTACTACGCAGACCCTACTTATTTGCTAGAACCGGACAGCAATGCCCGAAGGAATGATCTGAACAGTTGGTTCCCGGGACTACAAGCCGGCGATCTAGCGGCGAGCCCGATTCATCCGGTACTGTTCGATCGCAACACATAATCTAATTATGAATACACCTCCCACTATGCACGATACGGGAGGTTTTTCTTTTATTTAGACACCCGACTCTCGTTTAATATCTGGAATTTGTGTCAAAACTGTTAGAAGTATTTCCATGCTCGCCATGGGAAAATATGGGGTTATTCGTCTAGGAGGGGTATGTATATGCTCAAAAAAGGGTTGATTGGAGCATTAAGCCTGTTGCTGCTATGTGCACTGTGTACGCCGGCATTGGCGGCCGATGAGAAATCGGCGAAGCCGAAAGAAGGAGCATCCGCTGTAGAATTGGCGCCCAATGCAACTTCAGCCGTCCTTATGGATGCCGATACCGGAACGGTATTATATGAGAAGAACATGAACGAGAAGAAAGCGCCCGCCAGCATCACGAAGATCATGACGATGGTGCTCATTATGGAAGCATTGGATCAAGGCAAGATCAAGATGGATGAGAAGGTTCGTACGAGTGAATACGCCGCCTCTATGGGGGGATCGCAAATCTTTCTGGAGCCTGGCGAAGAGCTGACAGTAGAAGAGATGTTGAAAGGTATTGCTATGGCGTCCGGCAACGATGCTTCTGTAGCAATGGCCGAGAAGATCAGCGGCTCCGAGGAAGCCTTCGTCCAACAGATGAATGCAAAGGCGAAGCAGCTCGGAATGAACAACTCGAATTTCGTCAACGTCAACGGACTGCCGGCAGATAATCACTATTCTTCAGCCCATGATATTGCGATCATGTCGAAGGAACTGCTCAAGCACGAAGAGATTACTAAGTTTACCGGGATGTATCAGGATTACTTACGTAAGGACTCGGCCAAGCCGTTTTGGCTCGTGAACACGAACAAGCTCGTTCGCTTTTACCAGGGCGCCGATGGGTTGAAGACGGGCTACACGAGTGAGGCGAAGTTCTGCTTGTCCGCAACGGCGAAGCGTGATAATTTCCGCGTCGTAGCGGTTGTGCTGGGTGAACCGAATACGAAGACACGTAATGCGGAAGTGACCAAGCTATTCGATTACGCCTTCTCCCAATATACGAATCATCCTATATTCAAGACTGGCGACACAATCGGTACGTTGGAAGTGGAGAAGGGGAAAGTGAAACAAGTTCCGTTGACGGCCACCCACCAGTATTCGGTATTGCTGAAGAAAGGGCAAGCTGACGCCGACATTCGACACGAACTGCAGCTTCAGCCTAATCTGAAAGCTCCAATCACAGTTGGACAGCCGATCGGGAAACTGGTCGTATACAAGGGCGAAGCGAAGATCGCCGAATTCGCCATCGAGTCCCCGGCAGATGTACAGAAGGCTGGACTTTGGACGCTGATGAAGCGGACCGCATCACAACTGTTTACGATCGACAAATAGATCTCTATCACGTGACAATCGATTCCCGGAGATGGCTCATCTTCGGGAACGAATGGTCCGTTGGATGATATTTCGACCAAATCCGCTCATATAATGTCTAATTCACTCGTTTTTGCAGAGGAATTAGCAGTTTTCTTCTAGTTTTGTCGGCATGCAGGAATTTCCAATCGATTCGTAGAATTTAGTCTGCATCACGAAGGGAGTGAGGCATGCGTGAGTCTGCATATTGAATTGGAGCACAACCGTCGGACGCTAATTGTTCGACTGCGCGGGGAGTTAGACCATCATTCGGCTGAGGTTGTCCGTACCCGGATGGAAGAGGCAATACTGAAAGGCGACACTCGTCATGTCGTGCTCAGCTTGAAAGACTTGTCCTTCATGGACAGCTCAGGTCTGGGCGTCATATTGGGGCGTTACAAGCAAGTGACTGGCAAGGGTGGGAAGATGGTCGTCTGCGAAGTAAATCCGGCTGTATACCGTTTGTTTGAGCTGTCCGGCCTGTTCAAGATTTTAGCGATTCAGGAAAATGAGAGACTTGCACTTTCTAGTCTGGAGGTCGTGTCATGAGTGGATCCAATTTTATGACCTTGCAGTTTGCCAGCCGTTCGCAGAACGAATCGTTCGCACGTGTAGCGGTAGCCGCGTTCGTATCTCAGCTTGATCCGACACTCGAGGAACTGACCGATATTAAGACAGTTGTGTCCGAGGCGGTCACGAACTCCATTATTCATGGTTATGATGAACGGCCAGACGGCATTGTGACGATCTCGGCATCCATCGAGAGCGATCAGGTGACGATCTCCATTGAAGACAACGGGAATGGCATCGAAGATGTGGATATGGCGCGCGAGCCTTTGTTCACGACGAAGCCGGAGATGGAACGTTCAGGGATGGGCTTTACGATTATGGAAAACTTCATGGACGCAGTAGCGGTCGTATCCGTGCCTGGACAAGGCACCAAGGTGACGATGGTGAAGCGGATTGAATCCAAAAAAGCGCTGTATAACTAGGGGTAGGTGACGATGAATGTGGATCTGAAGCATGCCTCACACAGTTATTTGGACGACACCGAAGTGAAACGCCTAATTGCTCTTAGTCAAGCAGGGGATGCACTAGCAAGAGAAACCCTAGTGAATTGCAACATCCGTCTGGTCTGGTCGGTCGTACAGCGCTTTCTGAACAGGGGCTACGAACCGGAGGATTTGTTCCAGATCGGGTGTATTGGTTTATTGAAATCAGTCGACAAATTCGATCTATCCTACGACGTTAAGTTTTCTACGTATGCCGTCCCTATGATAATCGGCGAGATTCAGCGATTTTTGCGCGATGACGGGACTGTCAAGGTGAGCCGTTCCTTGAAGGAGCTGGCGAACAAGGTGCGCAAGAAGAAGGATGAGCTGTCCAAGAAGCTGGGACGGCTGCCGACCATTGGTGAAGTGGCCGAGGAGCTCGGGATTACGTCGGAGGAAGTCGTGTTCGCGCAGGAAGCAAACAAGCCGCCTACTTCGATTCACGAGACCGTATTCGAGAACGACGGTGATCCTATTACATTGATGGATCAGATTGCCGATGAAGGCCAGGAGAGATGGTTCGACAAGCTGGCATTGAATGAGGCAATCAATACCCTTTCAGAACGGGAACGGCTGATCGTCTATCTGCGCTATTTCCGAGATCAGACCCAGTCTGAAGTTGCGAATAGGCTCGGTATATCCCAAGTGCAAGTATCTCGTCTGGAGAAAAAAATATTGCAAGTTATCAAAGAACAGATTGCTCAATAGAGCGGTCTGTTCTTTTTTGCGCGGATATACTATCATGTAAGCAATAAGATCCTATTCGATTCACGGAGGAAGTCAAGGTGACGATCAAGCAATTGTTCTCCTCGGAGTTAAAGCTGGAGAAAGGCAGGGTGTTTGGTTACTACGAATGCGGACCGGAGTGGGGGTGGGCGCCTCCTGAGTTTGTGCATTATGATTTATGGTACGTGTTCTCCGGTGAGGGAGAGATGAAGCTGAACGGTGAGACGTATTCGCTGAGAAAAGGCTGTTGCATGATGCTGCAGCCTGGCGACATTACCGTTGCTGAACAAAACATTCAAGACCGCTTGACCGTACTATTCATCCATTTCAGAACGATCGACAGACAGACAGACGAGGCGATCACAACGGTCCCCCGCATGACCTCTTATAATCAAGTAAACGATCCGTCCTTGTTGGAGTCAATGCTGCTCCGTTTGTTGGATCTGTGCGACAGCAACTCGGCCTGGAATGTGGAAGAATTCGACCTCCTGCTGAAGCAGGTCATCATCCAATTGCTACGCTCGAATTCGGAGCAGGAGGACAATGAAGAGTCAGTAGGCTTGCACGCGAAGGCGGTCCGTAAGCTCAAATCGGCAATTCGCTCAGACGGAGGACGTATCCCCTCATCCAAGCAAATTGCCGCGCTTAGCGGATTCGCTCCTGCTTATGTGAATCGATTGTTCCGCAAGCATACGGGCCTGTCCATCAAGCAATACGCGACGAAGGTGAAAATGGAAAAGGCTCTGCACTTAATGGCAGAGACCTCGGTCAATGTTACGCAAGCGGCATTAGCGCTCGGGTATTCAGATGTGTATTATTTCAGTAAACAGTTCAAACAGTATTTCGGCGTGTCCCCTTCCGCTTATCGGAAATAAGCGGAAGAGGGGCTGTCACTCCTTAACACTGGGCACCGCTCATCTCATTGGTGAACATACGCTTGTATTCCTTAGGTGTGACGATCTCAGCACTTACAGGCGCATAGTGAAATTGCAGAGCTTGGCGCCGCTTGGATGAGAAATTGCTCGGCGTCCCGTGATGGAGCAACCCATGGAAGAACAGCATCCCCCCAGGTGCCAATGGGGCTACAGAAGCACGGTCTGGATCCACGTTCTCATCACACATCTGCCAATCGCGAACCGCGTAATGAGGGATACCACCACGCATATGCGATCTCGGGATGATGTGCATGCACCCATTGTCAACGCTAGCTTCGTCCAGCGCAATCCACACCCCGACGATCGGCCGATCATAGTCGAGTCCGCGATAGGCCATATCCTGATGCCACGGCTTCTCCCCGCCCCCTTGAGGCGGTTTCAATAGTGCCATATCCTGAACAAGCATCGCTTTTTCCCCTAATAGCATCTCCACAATACGCAGTATTTCCGGATGGAAGGCGGCCGCATGCAAGCGGGCGTCAAAGTTGACGAAATCCCCAATCTTTCGAGTGGCCAGCATGAATTCCTCTTGGCTCAATGTCTGGTCTTCGTTCTTCACAAGCTGAACATGGGGGAGTTTCTGCATCTTCGATTCTGTCTGTACATAATTCTTATTCTGAGGGTCGTATCGCTGTTCCTCCATGAACGTGTTGAATTGCTCACGTGTCATTTGTCTGCGGGATTCCATCATATCGAACAGCGCGTCTTTCGCATCGGCCACGACTTGCTCCGAATACCCTTTCCGTACAGCCAAATACCCTTGTTCCTGGTAAAATCCTGCTTCGGCTTCTGTTACCGAGCTCAATTCGTCCAAATATTCGACCAAGTCAACACTCGGGTACAGAGTGCGGTTGATCTCTTCCGGATCTGTCAATTTCACTGCCATGTTGATCTCCTCCATCGTTTGTAATTTTGGCACACGTCTTGCATGGTGCTTATTCAGTTGTGACGAGCTATAGCTATACTGTACTTGGTTTCTGAGGGAGGAGCCATGGAATGAATCGTCTTTTTTTTGTACAAAACAGCACAATCCGCCGTAGCCCAGATGGAAATCTTTGCTGATAAAATGATGAGTACGACCTCTCATTGTGCTGCATACTAAAGGTAAAGTTTGTCATACAAGGGAGTGATCCCATGCAAGTGCCGCCAATTGATGCTTCCATGATGTATATCCGACTCCGCAAACGGATCTCTGTGCACAAGGGCGTACCGATCCGGTTAGGTGATGTTGCCCAGATGCTGGTAGATCCACAGTTGGAGACGAAGCTGCGCCAATTGGTGCTGCATACGCCTAGTGAGGCGGACGGTACTGTCTTGTTGATCGATATGCTGCGAATCGTGGCTGCGGTCCGATCACATTGTCCAGGCATACAGATTGAGCACTACGGGGAGCCGCACGTACTGGTAGAGATCGTCTCACCCGCCAAAAAGCCGAATCCTCTATTGTTCGCACTTGTCTGGTTGCTGCTGTTCATCGGCTCTGGCCTTGCGATTATGAACTTCCATGTCGATGTCAGTATGATGGAAGTGCACCAGAAGCTGTACGAGATGATTACTGGCCATGCGGTAGAGCATCCTTATTGGTTGCAAATTCCGTATTCATTCGGATTGGGAGCGGGGATGGTCGTCTTCTTCAATCAATTGTTCAAGAAGAGATTCAGTGAAGAGCCAAGTCCGCTAGAGGTGGAAATGTTCATGTACCAGGAAAATTTGAATCGCTACGTCATTACAGAGGAATATGGAAAGCTTCAAGACAACGGAGAACCTCGATGATCGGTCCGTTCCTACTCGAAGCAGCATTGCTTGCGTTCATCGGCATTGCCGGAGGTGTCGCAGTAGGTGGCGGTATGGTCGCGTTCTTAGTCGTGTTGGACGTCCTTCCTAGATTAGCGCAAATTGCCAAGACTACCCGCGTCCACCAGCTGGAAGCGGCGGTAGTATGCGGTGTGATGGTATTCACATTGGCGGATTTCTTCGGCTGGACGTTCCATTTGGCTCCGTTATCTGCGGTTTGCATTGGCCTTCTGGCAGGTTGTTTCGTAGGTATGCTTGCGGGTGCCCTGACAGAGGTGCTGAACGTGTTCCCGATTATGGCCAAGAGGTTGGGCATTGGCGATTATATTATATGGCTGCTCATGGCGATGGTATTCGGTAAGGTAGCGGGCTCGCTGTTCGATTGGTTATGGTATTGGGCTTGAGGGCGATGTACGTATAGATGGAGGGGCTGAAGAGATGACCGTCAAGACGCGAGGGCAAGACGACAAGAGCAAACAACAAGGCGCTGAGGGAGAAAACAAACCAAGAGGCTCAGGTGTCATTATCCATCGCAAGCAACGAAATCGTCGCCAGGATGACAAAGTCAATGCCAATGATATATTAACTGATGAAGAGATGGGCTTGAAGCATGAGGATTCTATCTTCACCAGAATCGATCATGTGAAGCGAACGTTGGAGGAGAAGGTCGGCTTGCACCGAAGCTTCGATATCGTGTTTCGGGAAATGGTTTTCGGAACGAAGCGAACCGCCTTTTTCTATATCAATGGATTCGCCAAAGATACGGTTCTGACCGATATTATTACGAGGCTTACGTACTTGCATAAGGAGCAAATCGTTCCGAATACGGTAAAAAGCTTCCTAGAGCAGTACATCGCTCATATTCAAGTGGAACAAATGGACGATCTCGACAAAGTAGTGGAGTTTGTATTAATGGGCACTACAGCCTTGTTCATTGAAGGGGAGACGTCCGCATTAGTCATCGATGCCAAGATCTTTCCTGTGCGTTCGATTGAAGAGCCGGACTTGGAGCGGGTAGTCCGAGGGGCGAGAGACGGTTTTGTAGAAACGCTGCTAACGAATGTAACTTTAGTTCGACGGCGCATACGCGATCCCAGGCTGAAATTCGAGCTGATGAAAGTAGGCCAGCGTACGAACACGGATGTGGCGCTCGGTTACATTGAAGATATTGCCGATCCGAATTTGGTGAAGTCCATTAAGGACAAGGTCCAGAGCGTGTGTATCGATGGGCTTCCTCTAGGTGATAAGCAGCTAGAGGAAGCTATTATTGGAAAAGGCTGGAACCCTTACCCTTCTGTACGCTACTCCGAGCGGCCAGATGTCGTAAGTGCACATATGCTCGAAGGCCATGTTATCTTGTTCGTTGACACCTCACCGAGTGTAATGATTCTCCCGACGACTTTCTTCCATCTGATCCAGCATGCAGAAGAGTATCGGCAGGCGCCCTTTGTTGGCAGTTATTTGAGATGGGTACGGTTTATTGGGATATTCGTCTCACTCTTCATGCTGCCTTTGTGGTTTCTTTTGGTGAAAAATCCGGAATTGAAGCCGCCCGGACTGGAATTTTTGGGGGCACAAAATGAGGGCAAAATTCCATTGCTTGCGCAATTTCTGATTGTTGAAATTGGGGTTGACTTGATGCGGCTCGCCGCCGTTCATACCCCCTCGCCACTTACCGTCGCTATGGGTTTGGTAGCGGCGATCCTCGTGGGAGATATTGCGGTCAAGACCGGACTGTTCATCAATGAAGTCATTATGTATATGGCGGTTGCGGCGATTGGCATGTTCGCAACTCCCAGCTATGAGCTTGGACTGGCGAATCGGATATTCCGGCTATTCTTGCTCATTGCGGTCGCAGTCTTCCGAATTCCCGGCTTCGTCGTCGGATCGACACTGTGGGTTATCATCTTGGCAACGCATCGTTCCTACAACGCACCTTATCTATGGCCGTTCATCCCATTCGATGGGAAAGCGATACTGTCTATTCTGATACGCAAACCCGTGCTGCATGCGAAGATTCGGATGAGTATTACGAAGGCGCAGGATAAGACCCGCCAGCCGCCGGCGAAGAAATAATCGGTCGGTTCAAGATAGACCCTCAGCTCGAGCGAGATAGCTCAGCTGAGGGGTTTTTGGACTCCGTGCAAATCCGCTATGCCGCTTATTGCCTTCCGTCAGGACGTGTGGTACTTTATTAACATATTAGGTGCCGTCATTTTTGGGGTGAAGAAAAGAGGGAATGAATATGTATTTACATGGAACAAGTGTCATCAACTCCGAAGGACGGCTGGAAATCGGTGGCTGCGATACGTTGGATTTGGTCAAACAATACGGAACGCCCTTATACGTATATGACGAGAATCTCATCCGTACCCGATGCCGAGAATACAGGGAAGCTTTTCAATCGACGGGATTAAGCTTTCAAGTGGCGTATGCCAGCAAAGCTATATGTGTGATGGCCATGTGCCGAATCGTGGAAGAGGAGGGCTTGTCGCTGGACGTCGTATCGGACGGCGAACTATACACAGCACTGCAAGCCGGATTCCCGCCAAGTAAGATTCACTTCCACGGCAACAACAAGACGCCGCAGGAAATCGCAATGGCGCTTGAAGCGAACATCGGCTGCTTCGTGGTCGATAACTTCATAGAGCTTCATCTGTTGAACGAGATGGCGCGTGAGACGAAGCAGAAGGTCAATATCCTGCTACGCATTTCGCCTGGGGTCGATGCACATACGCATGAATTCATCTCGACGGGACAGATCGATTCCAAGTTCGGGTTCGACTTGGAGAGTGGCGCCGCGTTGCGTGCTGTTCGCGAATCCATTATGCTGGAACAGCTTCATCTGCTTGGCGTTCATTCACACATCGGTTCGCAAATATTCGAAGTTGAAGGTTTCAAGCTTGCTGCTGATAAAGTGACGCGATTCGCCGCTCAAGTTCGGGATGAATTGGGCTATACGTTCACCGTCATCAATCTGGGTGGGGGCTTCGGCATTCGGTACATGGAAGACGATACACCGCTTGCGGCATCGCAATATATTACTGCAATTGCTGACGCTGTCAAGACGAACTTCGCTGCATATAACTATCCGTTGCCTGAGATCTGGATCGAACCGGGCCGCAGCATCGTCGGCGAAGCCGGGACGACGTTATATACGATCGGATCGGTTAAGGATATCCCAGGCGTGCGCAAGTATGTCGCCGTTGACGGGGGCATGACTGACAATCCACGCCCGGCACTCTATGATGCCAAGTACGAAGCGATGTTGGCCAATCGGGCTCTCGAAGTAGAAGAAGAAGTCGTCTCTATCGCAGGAAAGTGCTGCGAGACGGGCGATATGCTCATCTGGGATTTGGCGCTCCCCGTAGTTCGCACAGGCGATGTGCTGGCCATTTCCAGCACGGGTGCTTACAACTACGCGATGGCAAGCCACTATAACCGTATTCGCAAGCCAGCAGTCGTATTCGTTCAAGGCGGGAAGTCCGACATCGTCGTACGTCGCGATACGTTCGATGATATAGCGGGCAATGATGTTATTCCGGAGCGGCTGATGAAACTGCCTGCTTTGAAGGCATAACAGGGCTTAAGAATTGAACAAGGACCTGCCAGCATAGTGCCGGCAGGTCCTTGTTCATCTATTTCAGAGCATAATCTTCTCGAATGTTCGAATAAAGCTTTCCAATTCATCTAGATCCAGCTTGAACAGCTGTTCCGCGATAAGTGCCCTTTGATGCGCTTTCGCTTTAACCAACGTTTCGATGCCGTCCTCCGTAAGTTTGAGCAGAACAACCCTGCGGTCATTTTCATCCAATTGCCGGGTGACTTGTCCAAGGCGAACTAAACGATCGATCATAACCGTAATCGCACTAGGCTTCACTTCCATCATCTCAGCGAGCTTGGTAGCTTTACATATGCCTTCCTGATTTAACGTGCTCATGATATAGAATTGAGGGCGAGTTATGCCGAATTTTGCACTCATATCGAAAGCTGACGCGGTTTTACGAAACCCTGCCATGTAACAGGCTTGAAACCGGTCAATCATTGCTTCGCTCGCTGCATCCATACGTTCACCTCCTCGTTCCATCAATCCACATCATCTAATGTGCTTAGATTTTGAAAATAGTCTTAATCTATACTATAGCGTATTTAAATCGGCAGTCAAACTGATGCGTTGTTAGTCGTACCCTTCTATATGGAGAAAAAGCCGGTCCGCACAAGTGATTATGCGAATCGGCTTCTATAGTGAGTGAGTATAGACGGTTTATGCTTCTTCGTCCCAAACTTTCGCTTCTTTGATCGTATCGCCTTGCTTCACAGCATCGATATACTCCATACCTTTCGACACTTTGCCGAATACAGTATGAACGCCATCCAGATGTGGTTGTGGCTGGTAGCAGACGAAGAACTGGCTGCTTCCCGTGTTCTTGCCAGCATGCGCCATAGAAAGCGCACCGCGTTCGTGCTTGCTAGTATTCGTGGACGTTTCACAATCAATGTTATAACCTGCGCCACCATATCCGGTTCCTTGTGGGCAACCCGCTTGTGCGACGAAGCCTTTGATTACGCGATGGAACTTCAATCCGTTATAAAAGCCGGAGTTGGCCAGCTTCTCGAAGTTGGCGACCGTATTCGGGGCTTCCTCCGGGAAGAAGTCAATTATTACTTTTTCTCCGTTTTCAAGCTCAAAGCTACCTTTTTTCATGGTAGACCTCCTAGTAAAATGTAGTACGACTATTGTACTGCAAACAAGCGTCCGAAGCAAAGGCAATTGAATGACTAGACAGAGCATAGGGAAATGGGTATACTAAACAGTAATTTAATAAAGTTCCTTCGGGGCAGGGTGAAATTCCCTACCGGCGGTAATTTCGCGAACGTGTTTTGCGAATCAGTCCGTGACCCGTGTCGGTTCATTTGCCGGCCCGGTGGACTCGGTGCAACTCCGAGACCGACAGTATAGTCTGGATGGGAGAAGGAACGACGGAGAAGTTAGCAGACATTAGATCGGGGAGACGGGCAATTTTATGTGTTTTTTTTCACATGATCGCCTGTTCACTTGGCTTTTGTTTTCTGTGTGCACGGAATACATGATGATCATTTTTTCGTGTGCTCGAAAATAAGTAAGAGTCTGCCGCAACGCTCAGGCTTGTTTGAGTTGTGAATCTTTCTTCGTATAAATAACTTCCGTCAACCAATAACGCCCCCTTACTTCAATCGTAAAGGGGTTTTTTATGTGTTAAGAGGAGGAGAACCGACATGCACCTGTTGGATCGATTGAATGATGAATCGTATATGCGGCTCGCGCTGCAGATGGCTGCTCAGGCGCAAGGGCAGACCAGCATTAATCCCATCGTAGGCTGTGTCATTGTGAAGGACGGCCGAATTGTCGGCATGGGGGCACATCTTCAACGTGGGTCACACCACGCTGAGATCAACGCACTACTTATGGCGGGTTCAGAAGCCGAAGGAAGTACGGTGTATGTCACGCTTGAACCTTGCAGCATTCATGGCCGTACGCCGCCGTGCTCGGAACGGCTCGTTCTGGAGCATGTGAAGCGGGTTGTCGTTGCTTGCGTCGATCCGAATCCTTCGGTTGCCGGTTCCGGGATCGAACAACTACGCAGTCATGGCATCGAGGTGCAAGTTGGTGTGCTTGAAGAAGAGGCGCGCCTGCTGAACGAGAAGTTCAACAAGTACATCGTCACCCGCCTCCCCTGGGTCACGCTCAAGACCGCCAGTACACTGGATGGGAAGATCGCTACCCGAACTGGCGACAGCAAGTGGATTAGCAGTCCATCCTCACGAGAGCTTGTTCATACGATGCGCCATCGTCACCAGGCGATAATGGTCGGGGTGGACACGGTTATCGCCGACGATCCACAACTGACGACGCGGCTTCCCGTGCCGGCGTTACAACCGCTTCGTATTGTGCTCGATTCCAAGCTGCGTGTGCCGCTCGATGCTCATGTCATTCGCGAACGTGATGCGAAGACACTGGTCATCACGACGCAGCACGCTTCCATCGAGCAGATCATGAAGCTGAACGCATTAGGCGTGGAGGTTATGAAATGCGGCGATGGACAGCGGGTCGATCTCGGCTTGGCACTTGCCATGCTGGGGGAGCGTGAGATTGGCTCTATCTTGCTTGAAGGCGGTGGCACCTTGAACGGGGCTATGCTGGAAGCGGGACTGGTCGACAAGGTGGCCGTGTTCATCGCGCCGAAGCTTGTGGGCGGTGGTACGCAGGCACCGTCGGCCTTCCAGTTCGCCGGGGTCGATTTGATGGCCGATGCGATCGAGCTCGACCGGTTCCAAGTGGAGCAAGTAGGGTCGGATTGTTATTTGACCGGGTATCCCCGGTATGAGAGGAGCCCTGCAACATGTTCACCGGAATAATTGAAGAGATAGGACGGCTTCGCCGGGTGCAACAGCAAGGTCAAGCAATGATCATGACCATCGAAGCACACTTGGTGCTACTCGACGTCAAGCTAGGCGACAGTATTGCCGTGAACGGCGTTTGCTTGACCGTTGTATCCTTTGACAACAACAGCTTCTCCGTCGATGTTATGCCGGAGACGTTCCGCAAGACTAGCCTGAGACTGTTATCAACAGGCAGCAAGGTCAATCTGGAGCGCGCGATGCAGGCTAATGGACGATTCGGCGGCCACATCGTGCAGGGGCACGTCGATATGATGGGGCGCATCGTATCGAGACGCAAGGAAGAGAATGCCGTAGTGTTCGTATTAGAACCGCTTGTGTCAAGCATGATGAAGTATATGCTGCCTAACGGCTCGATCACGGTAGACGGGATTAGCCTCACCTTGGTGGATGTTGCGGATCACACTATAACGGTTTCCATTATCCCGCATACGCTTGCCCAAACGGTGATGCAGGACAAACAAGCAGGCGATATCGTGAATCTGGAGTGCGACCTGCTTGGCAAATACGTGGAACGACTGCTCAGCTTCCGCGATGTAGGCACTGCGGGAACCTCTGATTCCAAAAGCCGACATGCTTCTGGAGTGACAGAAGCTTTCTTGGTCCAACACGGTTTTCTATAATATGAGACACCATCAAGGGGGAAGTCCTATGGGACAAGAAACTACGTTTCACACGATCGAGGAAGCGATTATAGACCTTATGCTAGGCAAGGTCATCATTGTCGTCGACGATGAGGACCGTGAGAACGAGGGAGACTTCATCGCACTGGCTGATAAATCGACGCCCGAAGTGATCAATTTCATGATCCGAGAAGGCCGTGGACTTGTGTGCGTACCGATCACGGAAGAGCGTGCTTTGCAACTTGAGCTGCCACCCATGGTCGCACGTAACAGCGATTACCATGGAACAGCCTTTACAATCTCGGTCGATCACATGGAGACGACGACTGGTATATCAGCACATGAAAGATCTGCTACCATACGGTCGATTATTGATCCGAAGTCGAAGCCGGAGCACTTCCGCAGACCTGGACACATATTCCCGCTCATCGCCAAGGAAGGCGGGGTGCTGCGTCGCGCCGGGCACACTGAGGCAGCAGTCGACTTGGCTAGAATGTGCGGATCGTATCCCGCTGCAGCCATATGTGAAGTGATCAAAGAAGATGGCAGCATGGCGCGCGTTCCGGATTTACACGAAATTGCCATCAAGCATGATTTGAAGATCATTACGATTCGGGATTTGATCCATTATCGCAATGAGAAGGAGAAGCTTGTCACGCGTGAAGTGGAGATCAAGCTGCCTACTGACTTCGGCCAATTCACTGCGATTGCTTACACGAACGCAGTGAATGATCAAGAGCATGTGGCACTCGTGAAAGGGACGATCGATCCGGATCAACCTGTGCTGGTCCGTATGCACTCCGAATGTCTGACCGGGGACGTGTTTCATTCGCAGCGCTGCGATTGCGGTCCGCAATTGGCGGCCGCCCTGGAACAGATCAATAAAGAAGGTCGAGGCGTACTCGTATACTTGCGACAGGAGGGTCGAGGGATCGGCCTAATCAACAAAATGAAGGCTTATGTGCTTCAGGAGCAGGGAATGGACACGGTTGACGCGAATATTAAGTTAGGATTCGCTCCGGATTTGCGCGATTATGGGATCGGTGCTCAGATTCTCAAGGATCTTGGTGTCCGTAAATTGCGTCTACTGACGAACAATCCTCGTAAGATCAAAGGTCTCGAAGGGTACGGTATGGAAATTGTGGATCGGGTTCCGATTCAAATAGAAGAGAAAGAAGATAACAAGCACTACTTACGTACGAAGAAGATGAAGCTGGGCCATCTACTGAAATTCAACGATTCGGACAGTATCTAACTTACACGAAGGAGCAAATGACAATGACACGCATTTATGAAGGACATTTAATCTCGGAAGGGTTAAAATATGCAGTAGTAGCAGGACGATTCAACGAATTCATTACCTCGAAGTTGCTTGGCGGCGCACTGGATGCTTTCAAACGGCATGGCGTGAAGGATGAAGAAGTAGAAGTTGCATGGGTGCCGGGAGCTTTCGAAATACCGTTAATCGCGCAGAAGATGGCAGCAAGCGGTCGGTATGATGCCGTTATTACACTAGGGGCGGTAATTCGCGGATCTACTCCGCATTTCGATTATGTGTGCAGCGAAGTGGCCAAGGGTGTTTCCTCGATCAGCCTAAAGACAGGTGTACCTACGATCTTCGGTGTGTTAACGACAGATTCAATCGAGCAAGCGATTGAACGAGCGGGAACGAAGGCAGGGAATAAAGGCTGGGAAGCGGCAACGACCGCCATTGAAATGGCGAATTTGACCAAACAATTGGAGAGCTAATGAATTGGCTGAATGGGATTCAACTGGATTCGCTGTTGTACCGGATCGTCGCGCTGCTGCTCGCAATCGCCGTACATGATGCTGTCCAGGCAGCTGTTGCTCTGATGCTTGGTGATCGAACAGCCAAGCAACAGGGGAGGCTCACCTTGAACCCTCTGGCGCATCTAAGCACGATCGGATTACTGCCTGTCCTCTTCGGTCCGTTCGGCTGGTCGAAGCCGGTGCCGTTCGATCGGAGCGCACTGCAGGGCAATCAGCAGCTTCGGGCTGCGCTTCTGGTGGCGTGCGGGCCATTGGCTAATCTGGCTCTTGGAATCGTGTTATGGTGGGTTTCGTTCCACTTGCCGGTATCTGCTCCAGACGGCTTCTTGCCTGCCTGGTTGCTTGAACTGATTCGCGGCGTCCTGCAATGGAGTTACATTGCGAATATGATGATGGTGATCATCCATGTCGTGCCGGTGTATCCGATGGATGTATGGAAAGTTATACGTGGCTGGATGCCATCAATCTGGGAACCGGCTCTGAGCAAATACGAAAAGCTGGGTATCGCCGTGCTCATCGGACTTGTAGTGACTCCGTTCGGGCAATTGATGTTCCAGAATGGATTTGAATGGCTGAGTGGCGTAGTCATGAATTTGTATGGGTTGGAATTAGGGGGCTAAGAAATGAAAGTCACATACAAGCTCGATATGTTCGAAGGCCCTCTGGACTTATTGCTTCATCTGATCGACAAATCGGAAATCGACATTTATAATATCCCCATCGCTATGATTACCGATCAATATATGGAGATTCTGAGCGGAATGCAGGAACTCGAGCTGGACGTAACGAGCGAATTTCTCGTGATGGCAGCCACGCTGCTCTCGATCAAGAGCCAGATGCTGCTGCCTAAGCCTCCTGTCATTCATTTGGACGATGAATACGGCATGGATGACGGATACGATCCGCGAGCTGAGTTGGTGCAGAAGCTGATTGAGTATCGCAAGTATAAGGGCATTGCAGAAGAGTTACGGGATAAAGAGTTAGCACGAAGTCTGATTTATACGCGGGAGCCGGATGATTTGTCCCCGTTCTTGCCTCAGGTCATGGAGAATCCAGTGAAAGGTCTGAACGTGGCGGATCTCGTCATCGCGTTCCAACGGGCGCTGCGTAAGGCGAAGAGTCGACAGACGATCGCTCGTATTCGTCGGGACGAAATATCCGTGAAGGACCGGATGCAGGAAATATCCGATATGTTGAACAACAACGGAGGTAATGCACTCTTCTCTTCTTTACTGGATGAGGAATACAATCGCGAAGATGTGGTTGTAACGTTCCTGGCCATCCTGGAATTGATGAAGGTGAAGCAGATCGTCTGTTACCAGAACCGTCTGTTCGACGATATTGTATTGCATTGGAGAGAACCCGATTTCCCGATCGAAGGGCCAACCATGCAAGATACGTATCAGTAAGAAAGCGGGGAATATTAGGAATGGATGCACGTCAGATGAAAGGCGTCCTCGAAGGCTTATTGTTCGTATCAGGTGATGAAGGGTTGGATTTGAAACAGTTGGCCGACGTTCTCGAAGTGCAGCAATCGGTTGTGAAGGATCTGCTGCGAGTAATGAAATCCGACTTCAAGCGGCAAGGAAGAGGCATGCAAATTGTCGAGCTTGCCGGAGCGTATCAATTAACGACCCTTCCTGATCATGCTCCTTACTTCGAGAAGCTGGCTTATTCGCCAACCCGGACTAGCTTGTCCCAAGCGGCTCTTGAGACACTTGCCATTGTGGCCTACAAGCAGCCACTT
>NZ_JBFUIX010000021.1:0-78516 GCF_056401635.1 Paenibacillus sp. P4_E11
ATTGCGTATTTACCCCTCTGATACATTTTGAAACAAGGAAATTGGAAAACTTTATTACCTTTCATACATATTTGACGACGGAGAATTCAGAAAAGTTGTGCGTTCCCGGGTTTTTGAGTCTTTAGTTGCAGATGTTCCTACGAGACAAATAAGCATCTCTTATAGCGAACTGCAGGAAAGAAAACGCTGCGTTACTTTGCTAAACTACCGATTGAATCCCTAAGATCGATCCATTCAGGATAGTCATCGATCAGCTTCATATAACGGCAGTTCGTCGAACGACAAGAGCACCGTAGAATCTGCCAAGCAGCCGGATCCCGCCAGTCAGCCTGCTTCTATCGTGATCTACGATTCGACTGGCGAGAAAGTCGAGTCACTCATGGAGAAATACGGCAACAAACTTAAGAGAAATTTCCCAACTGGACATTCAAGATCATTCCGCAGCTGAACAGTAAAACCTTAGGGGAAGTTATTGCATCCGGGGAGAAAATCGACCTTATGGTCGCTTCGACCGCCTCTGCCCTGATGAGCTTTGAACTGCAAAGCGACATCAGCGATTTGATCGCCAAGGATAAGCTGGACTTGAACCGTTTCGAACCGACTACGATTGAACTTCAGCGCAAGCTGGCGAACGGCGATATCTACGGTCTGCCTACATGGACGCGTTCGCTTGTGCTGTATTACAACAAGGACTTGTTCGATCAGTTCGTCGTCGCGTATCCGAAGGACAATATGAGTTGGGATGAGCTATACGAACTGGCTCCAAAGGCAGCGATGCCAATTCGGCCCTGCGCGATGCGGTGAACGCAATGATAAGCAGATTACAGAGCAAGCCAAGTAGTTCCCGGAAACACAGACTGCCGCCCGCGTCACTTTATGGTGACGCGGGCGGCAGTCCGTGTTTATTCGATCTAGATAAAGTGCAGAATCTGAAAAATAAAAATGACACTAACCGGAATTAGAAATAGGTTTTTAAAAGCCAGCATGATAGCGGTTTGCATAGCTGATCCCTCAAAACGGGTAATTTTCAACTTGTTCATAAGCGAATCGATGACAGATCGCCTAAACAGACCGATTAATAGTGCGTTATACAAGGCAAATACGACGATGAACCCGACGAATTCCCAGATGGCATCTGGGATCTGCATCAAACGTATACCCGCGAACATCTCGCCCCAGGCTGAACCAGAGGAGAGCAAGCTTCGGAGTGCCGTATCGGTGCCCTTGGCCAACACAATTATATACTGGAATAGTCTCGTAAGCTCTACCGCAATCTCGGCCACGACGTGCCAGGCTCTGCTGATCTGATGCTTGTATAGCACTTGGGTTGTACGGATGAACGCAATGGGAATCGAGATCAGGAACAGGATCATGTAGGAGAAATAGACGCTATAAGCTTCTCCTAACATTTGAAAAGCGTGTATGAGAAACAAGAGGCTTCCCTCCTCAGGTGAATATGCAAAACATGCCCGGCGTATCGTGTTCGACTATGTACATTATGTAGTTGCGATCAATGCAAGGATTGGCTTTGTAACGGAATCGAACCGTTCCGCATCATCCAGGTCGACCCATGCAACATCGACCAAATCTTCATTCGCAGCATTCTCTTTATCTAACCGCAGCTGCCCGCCGGTCATTACGGTCAAGAATGTATACTTGCCTGCATGTTCGTGCAGTTTCTTTACGATCTGAACCTCAATGCCGGTCTCTTCCTTCATTTCACGAATGCATGCTTGTTCCGKCGTTTCCCCTTCTTCGATTCCTCCACCTGGGAAGTTCCAGACAATCCCTCCGCGCTTCACATGCTGTTGAACCATTAGCACCATACGATCCATCAAGAGTATAGCTTGGGCAATGCCGGACAAAGAGATCACCATCCTTTCGTACTATTCCAATATGAAAATATTGTCGTTTTTTGTCCTATCCTTATGTATTCGAGACATTCTTCGAAAACTCCTCTTTGTTCGCGCTTACATTTCTAGGAAAACGCAAGTTGCGTCGGGATCGGAAAAGCACGGTTATTCCGCGCCTTGCCAGCACCACGACCCAACTTGATGAAACTATGCTAATGATCGTAATAGTTCACGCTAGACATCTGGTGCTTCTGTTTGAATTGAATGGCGGCCAGCTTGATTGCTCTCAGTTGAGTAGCCAAGTACAAGATGAAGATCAGCAGAATAGCTCCGATGCCGATGACCGACCAATTGACTGAAACATCCATCTCTGTCAGCGTCAAATAGATTGTTAAACCTGTGACCGTGAGCACATTTTCCGAGAAATTTTGCACAGCGATTGTTTTCCCCGATCCGATCAGATCCTTCCCTTCTTCCTGCAGCATCGTATTCAGAGGGATAACGAATGTCCCTCCGAACAACCCCGTGAAGAAGAGCAACGTAACTGTCAGCCACAGTTGATGCGTGAATGTCGCCACCATTACAGTAGTCAGCATCAATACGCCGAAGTAGAACGCCCGGTGCAGCTTTCCCTCCGGTACCCATCTGGGCGTGACGAACGCGCTCACCACTACTCCCATCGCCGTAACTCCAATAATGAGCGACTGTTGGTCCGTATCGGTAATACCTAGATTAAGCGGCAGCCAAGCGATTAGAGCAATGCGCAATACGGAAGCGGTCAGCCAGAACGCACCAGTCCCGATCAAGGAAAACCGCCCGCGTGGATTGGTAAGCATAACCTTGCAATCATGGAAAAACTGCCGAGCTTCCTTGCCGTATCGAATTGCGGCATTTCCCGCCTGTGCAGGGATGAGGAACGTCATAGTCAGCGATAGCAAATAAACAGCCAGACAGACCAGAATCGCAGGAAGGTCGGAATTCTGCGCTAACAACCCTCCGCACACCGTACCCAGTAAGATCGCGAGAATCGTCGATCCCTCCACCTTCGCATTGGCCCGCAGCAACTCGCTCTCGGTCGAGGTTAATTCAGATAGAATGCCATATTTCCCCGGCGAATAAATTACGGCTCCGATCCCTACCAGCATGTAGCAAAGCACAGGAGGCAAGCCAAACAACAGCAAGGCAATCCCAGAAGTTTTCAGAATGTTTCCGATCAGCAGTACGTATGACTTCGCTTTCTTATCCGCAAACGCACCGACGATTGGAGCCAGAACCACGTAGGCACATAGAAACGCGATTTGAATGTATGCCACGGTTCCATCAGGATTTTCCACACCTTGCCGTTTCACCATCCCCACGATCAGGAAAAAATTCAGGTTGTCTGAAAACGAACTAAGAAATTGTGTTAGCACAACTGCATTTAAGGGGGATAACCACTTTCTTAACCACGACAATCCGAATCGCCTTCCTCTCCGTTCTCTATCTCTAACCCACATTATAGCAGATGATGTTTTTCCAGAAAAACAAAAACATACCAATATTATGTTCAACAAAAACAACTGCAAGTGTCTTTGCGCCACCCGAGAGCGGTACAAGATGCTTGCAGTTGCTAGACTAATCTGTTCATTGTGCCATTATTTCAGGCGCTCATCCATTACCTGCCGAACCAATCTTTTCGGAGCTGCGAGGCAATAGCCTTCGACGATCAACGGTTCCAGATCCGACCAGCAGCCCGGGGTATTTGCAGAAGTAGACACCCAACCGTGCTGACCGATGTAAGGTGTCTTCCAGTAAGGACCTTGCTGTCCCAACAAGAATTCCTGCTCCTCCTTGCTGGCCTTGATCGATAAGGTGGGTCCCTTCTCTACAGTGCCGCCCATCATGATGAACGTTTTGTTCCGCACACGAAATGTCGTATATCCGAATCCATCAATCTGCTCTGTTACTTCAGGCAGATCTCGTACAATGGATCGTACGTTGACTAGCATGTCCTGTCCTTGTTTGGTTAGATTTATTTGGTCATGGCTCATAGAAGATCCTCTGTTCCCTTCATCACATTTATCCAGCCAGGGAAACCTGGCTGCCTTTCTCCACCAAATGCTGTTTGGCAATAAGTCGGTTCAGCACTTCGTCTACATAGGACTTCACATCATCCGTTGCCCGGGTAAGCCCCAACACATGACAGACGGACTGCGGCAAGTGATCTCGTTCGATGCCGAATGTCTCCCGAACGACTCGCATGATCGCGGCCGCGATCTCCTGCGGGGCGATCAGGTCTAATTTCCTAACTGTCAGTTCGCTTCGATCCCGTACAGGAGGGATGGACATACCTGGAATCCAGAGGAAATCCCCCATCTGATTCAGCTTGTCTCGTTGCTCCAAGTAACGAACGGCTTCCATGATCGAAGCTTGGATGCGTGTGCCGACCCGCTTCAGCCCAATCGCCTCGCTCACGCGTCGAATGACCTCACTTATGTGCACTGGGCTCTCAACCTTAACGATAGCAAGTACCCAAGCAGCTACGTCCGAGACTGGGAGCTCATGGAACTCCCCTCCTGCCAGGGCGATACCCGTAATTTCCGCTGTTTCATACTTCAAGCTCTCTTGGTGATCGTGCTCAGTAATCGATGACTCACTTGTTGCCCGCTCGATTTCGATTCCACTACTGGAAGTAGCTGCAAGTTGCACATCCTTCTGTTGCATGGGTCCCGTCTTACTTCCATTCTGAGCTTGCTTGATCGCTTCTATAACGCGCCCTAACTCACGTTCTGGATGACGGTACCAATCCGCACTCCAGATACGATGAATGCGCCAACCGAGCCCCACCAGCACTTGCTGCCTTAACCGATCCCGGTCCCTGGCACTCCGAGCACTGTGATATGTAGCCCCGTCACATTCGATACCTAGAATGAACTTACCAGGCGTTTCTGGATCGACGATGGCCAGGTCGATGTAGAATCCTCCGGAACCTACTTGCGGTTTAACGGTATAGCCGGCATCGGTCAATTGCTTGTAGACAGCTTCTTCAAAAGGTGAGTCCAACGCTTTCCCAGTCTGGCCTGGCACGTCCAGTATGCCGCTGTCCGCATATCGGAGAAATGTCTTGAGCGCCTTAACGCCTCGAGCCCCACTGCGATTCAGATCGATATCGTCAGACCTCAGGTTAGTGAATACTTCACAACGGATTCGAGCGCGGGTGATGAGGACGTTGAGCCGACGTTCTCCACCCTCTCGATTCAAAGCACCGAAATCCATACTCATGTACCCTTCAGATGTTTTCCCATACCCGATGCTAATCAAGATCACGTCACGCTCGTCCCCTTGCACATTCTCCAGGTTTTTCACGAAGAACGGCTCATGTGGATGTTGTGCGAAGAAAGGTTCGCCTGAGGCATCGGCTCTGCGCAACAATTCAAGCTCATCAAGCACAGCCTGCATCTGCACCATGCTAAACGCTGCAACACCTAATGACAATTGCGGTGTCTTCCTGGCATGTTCCATAACGGCATTCGCTACCGCCTTCGCCTCTTCCTTATTCGTACGTGTACGTCCGCGGTCGTAGCTCGTATGCTCCAAGTAGTTGTAGACTAGTCCGGATTCACGTCGATCGGCGTCCGGGCTCGGAAACACAACCAGCTTGTGATCATAGAACTCATGATTGGATACCGTGATAAGCGATTCGTGCCGGCTGCGGTAGTGCCATCTGAGCATACGCTGCGGCGCATTTTGACCCACAAACAAGCCCAATATGCTTTCCATATCACCTACAAAATCGTCTTCCTCCTCCGACTGACCATCCGCCTGTTGAATGGAATCGAAGAAATTACTCGGCGGCATCTGCTTGCTATCCCCCACCACCACAATCTGCTTGCCCCGAATGATCGCACCGAATGCATCAACAGGCTTCACTTGACTCGCTTCGTCGAAGATGACCAAGTCGAACTCAAGACTACCCGGATGAATATAGGTAGCGATCGAGAGCGGGCCCATCATGAACACCGGCTTAATCGCCTGAATTGCATTACCTGCCTTCAACATGAGCTGCCGGATTGGCAGATGTCGGGTCTTCTTCTCGAACTCCCGCCGTAGCACGCCCAATTGACCGCCTGCATCATAGTGTGGTAACGTGCGCCAATGCGCTTCTGCCAGTTTATAGCGATTGCGATGGGTCAGATCGATATCCAGCTCGGCAAATTTCTGAATGGCGTGCTCATGCTGACTGCCTTCGAATTGGGATAGTGCGGATCGCTCTTGAAATGCTCTGATCGTCAACGCTTCATACCAGTTCCAACGGAAGACGTCCACTAACCGGTCTGCAGAATGCTCCCAATGGATAGTTAGCTCAATAACCGGTCGAAGCCCTTGTTCTATGCAGGTGTGCGATAGCCGATTATAAGAAGCAAGTGTTTGTACGCTCGTAACCCGATCCGACCATTGGCCGAACATGTCTAGCAAGTCAGTGAATGGCTGCTCCACGAACTGCCCCTGATTCTCGAACCTCAGCGCTCCATCGAACTCCAGCAGCACTTGCAGCTTCTCGATTGCTTCAATGAAAAGCCGCTGGTCCTCATCCAGTCTGCTTACGATGTGGTTCAGGTTGCTTTGTTGCTGGAGTCTCTCGACACAATCCAGCGTCCATTCTGGAACTTGGCCATCGCGGATATCTATCTTCAGAGTAGTGATCCAGTCCAGCAATCGGGACAAGTAAGCCCAATCCGTCAACTGTCCGTTCCAGCCGCTACCGAGCAATTCTCTCGCCAATCCCTCATGTGCGTCAATAACCCGCGCCGCATGCTGAGCATCGAGAATCGAATCAATCACACCAATATAATCAATCTCCTTCGCATCGGGAGAACGAAACAAGGCTCGAATCTGGTGTTTGGCTCTACGGAAGTCGCCAGATAGGAATCCCCACCATTTCCCTTGGAACTGCACGATCGATTGCCTTGCTCCGAGCACATCCTGCTCCCATGCAGCCGGAATAAGCTTATCTCCATGGGTGGAGCGGATAAGAGCCACTTGTTTCCCGGCCTCCAACAGCTGGTTCAAGCTATCTGCTGCACTCAGCCATTTGTCGGAACGCAAGTTCACCTGATCCAGCTTGGGAGCTTCCAGCACCCGTCTGCCGAGCTTCAGTAATAAGGCAGCATCGGCAAGATGGTCCGTGTGCGGGAACATCGTGATCGTCGCATATTCAGCGACGGAATCTCGAATCGTCATCGTTGCCTTAATCGCCGCGCCGACTGCTTCTTGCAACTCCTCAAGCTCGTGGGGCAGGAACAGCTTCTTTTTACTCCCCCAGAATGGTTGCCGAATCGGTAAACCCATTGCACGGATCACACTCTGCAGTTCATCCAGAAGCAGCTCGGATTGGGTGAAGGTGTGCGACGCCCATTCCTCCATCAGGGGGATCCGAATTCTGGGAAAGGCGAAACCTTGTGCTGCCACCTTATACTTAGTCAATTGCCCTAGCGCCTGATAGGGCGTGACATCAGAATGACCAATAGGCGTGTGAAGCGCATCGCAGTAGTCGTTCAATCGATCGATGAGCTCATGTACCAATCCGGCGCTCTTGCTCTGTGAACTCATAGGTCTTCCAAGATCCAGCGTATTCGCGAGTTCATTCAACAACGTTTTCTTGTTCGTCTTATGGCTATGCAGCTCTAGGCAAGCGATACCTAACCCTACCTCGTCAAGCCTACGCTTAACAACTTCCAGAGCGGCCATCTTCTCTGATACGAACAGCACCTTCTTGCCATTGCCGATTGCTTCCGCGATCAGGTTCGTAATCGTCTGCGATTTACCTGTTCCAGGAGGACCTTGTATGACGAGATTGCGGCCTTGGTTCGCATCAGCAATAGCGAGCAGTTGGGAGCTGTCCGCTTCCTTAATCAGATTGGAGCTCTCCGGCTTCAAATGTTTGTCCAGATGATCGCCATCGCTTATGGTGGATGGCGGCTCGTTGAACCCGCTCTCCAGTAGCGCTGAGATAATCGGATGGTCCAACAGCTTCGAATGTTCCGGCCAATTGTCAGGGTCCAAGTCCCAATACATCAGAAATTTCCCGAACGAGAAGAAGCCGATCACCACACTCTCGCAATCGACTAACCATCGATTCTGCCCTTCGACCGCTGCCTTCACCTTGGCAAAATAGTCATTCAGCTCCGCATCCTCATCCTCCAAGGGCGGGAGGACTATGCCGAAATCATTCTTCATTCTAGCGACCAGTGACACATTATGGCCGATCTCGTCTTCCGTATAAGTTATCGTGAATCGTTCGCGGGCACTTACACGATCAATTTGCACAGGAACGAGCACTAGCGGAGCTCTTCTGCATTCTTGGCTGGATTCCGACTCATACCACTCCAGCATACCAAGCGCCATGTATAGAATGTTGACCCCTTGCTCCTCAATGTAGGTCCTTGCTGCCGTATAGGTGTTCAACAAGCGGCTCTGCAGCTGGATATCCGTATAATTCGTCTGCAGCTTGGCATCTCTGTACGCTTGTAATGTAACGGGAGAATGTTCCGGACCTGCTTCATCTGGGGCTCCTGCAACAGCCTCAGTATCCGTATTTCCTCTAGTTCCTGTGGTTTCTTCACGTTCTCGTACGAGAAAGGACATTTTCTTCTTCGCTTTTACTAGAATATCGTAGACGTCCCCAGGCCGTTCGTTCACAATGTCCAGGCCACGTGCTTTCAAGGTTCTATAATTCAGCAATGGATTCCGCATGCCGAGATCCAGTAGTTCTTGTCTTGCTATATTTAGTTTTCGTTGTATGCTTTGACGGCTCATTCCGTTTCCTCCGTGTCAATCTGACAATCTTCGATATATCCTATTATTATTCGATATATCCCGCCATAAACCTTTCGTAAGTAATTGGTGGATTAGTGGATTTCCGCACATAAAAAAACAATCTGCTGAACGATCAACAGATTGCCCGATTCGGACTATTGGGTATACGGGGGGTTGCAGCTTGCGATGCGCTGAAGAATGTTCGACAATTTGCTGAGCAGTACGGGTTTAAACAAACAATCATCCATAATTAACGCAAATGACTCTATTTCGAAACTGCGATATGCCGTTATGAATATCACATGGATATGTGGATACAGCTGTACCAATTGTTGAGCCAGTTGCAGCCCATTCATCTCAGGCATTTCGATATCCACAAAAGCAAGTTGCAGAGKCTCATACTGAGCGAAGTCCAGCGCCGAGCGCGGATCTTTGAAAGTCCCCACAATCTCTAGATGAAGAGAGAGTACTACTTCCACTTCTTGCAACAGTCTTTCCATATGAAATAGAGCTAACGGTTCGTCATCGACAATTATCGTTCTCAAGAGACATTCTCCTTCTAGTAGAATCGGAAGATAACCTCGTAATCTATTCCTGACTAGGCGAACGGGCCAAATACACACATGTAAAGTCATCAATCACCATAAGTCCGCGTCGAACCAGTGCGAACACTGTGTTCGTGCGACAATACCATTCGGGAACCGGAACTCCATTCCAACTGTCTCCGCTTTCCCGTGCCCCCTCAAATGTCCAAAACCCTCCCTTCCAACGAACAAGTCGTCTTCCATGATTTTCTGCTTGGTCGATTGCTTCTTGTTGAATTGGTGGTATTCGCATTTGATGATGGTCTCCTCTCAGATCATGTCTCGTATCCCATTATTCTAAAGTTAATTAAATCACATCAATCTGAATGAATTCTGAACATGCTAAATAGGAAAAAAAGCTGCAACCCGTAATGTCCGGTTGCAGCTTCTTCTATCCTTACACATAACGACTAGCCCTGTACACTTCTTTCCCGCGCACATAAGTCGCCACAAGCTCCAACTCGGGTGTGAGGATCACAAAATCCGCATCCTTGCCCGCTTCAAGCGAGCCTTTCCGATCATCGAGCCGCGTTTGCCTTGCTGGAACGGTGGTCAGGGAAGGCAGCAGCTTCTCCAGTGAATACCCGGTGAACTGGATTGCATTCCTCAGCGCTTGCAGCATCGTTAACGAGCTGCCGGCTAGGCTCGAGCCGTCTGCGAGCCTAATCTCGCCACCAGACACCACAATGTCGCCATAGCTGCCGTTCGGCAGCCCCGCTGCGAAGATCGCATCCGTAATGATACACACCTTGCCCGGTCCTTTCGTATCGAACAGCAGCTTGACCGCCGCAGGATGGACATGAATGCCATCACAGATCAGCTCCGTTGTCAGTTCCGGCATCATCAAGCCTGCACCTGCCAGAAGGATCGCGGTGATGGAATGGGCTCATCCCATTGAAGTGATGTGTCGTATGGTTCACACCGCATCGCACCGCTTCCTCCACTTCAGCATACGTGGCGTTGGAATGTCCAGCAGAGGCTGTAATTCCCCGCTCCGTCAGCCACCTTGCCGCAGCAAATCCGCCTTCGACTTCGGGAGCAAGGGTAACGAGTCGAATATGTCCCTCCGCCGCCTCTAACAGCTGTACCATCTCACCGATGTCCGGCAGCCGAATATGGTCCTTGTTCTGAGCACCCCGACGAATCTCGTTCAGATACGGTCCTTCCAGATGAATGCCGACCAGCTCCGCACCAGTCGTTCTTCCAACAGCAACCGCAGTACTGCGCAGCGCTTCCTCTATTACAGCCAAACTTGCCGTAGTGGACGTCGCGAGGAATGCTGTCGTCCCATAGCCGGCGTGGTATTGACTCATTCCATCAAGACCTTCGAAAGTCGATTGCAGCATATCGAAGCCACCGCCACCATGAACATGCACATCGATGAAGCCCGGCAGCACGAGCAAGCCTGTACAATCCACAACCTCCGCATGCTGTTGACCGGGGATCGCTTCCGTTCGATTCACTCCAGCTCGATACTTTCCTGCGCCAATAGCAGCGATCCGACCATCTTCCGCGATGCTCATATGTCCATCTGTGAGTACACCGTTCGGGGTATAGTATGTTCCGTTACTCAACAACAGGGTCCGCTTCATTGAGCCTTGCCCCTCTCCATTCAGGTTAAAGTTGAACCCCACTCGCTACTTGCTCCTTAGGCAGCAATCGTCCGACTAAGGTCACAGCAAGGCACAGCAAGAAACATAGGCCGAACAAGATACGGATAGGAACACCGAATGACTCCGCTTCTCCTCCCGCAGCACTCATAGAACCGACTAGCAATGTAGCTAGCCCGATCCCGGCGATCTGTCCGAGATAACGGACCATGGCCAATAAACTTGAGGCCAGACTGCTCTTGGATGCCGGAGCCGAGCTCATAATCTCTGCATTGTTAGTCGCATGGAATAATCCTATGCCTACTCCGAACAAGCCCAGTTGAAGTCCGACACCAAGCACCGTCACATGTGGAAGCAAAGCGACGAACAGCATCGAGACACCGCACAATAAAGACCCTGCTGCAATTGGGAACGATCCACCGTACTTGTCCCGGAACCAGCCGGCGAATGGAGCGACTACGCCCATCGTGAGCGGCTGGAGCATAAGAAGCGCCCCCGTCGACCATGCCGAATAGCCAAGCTGACTCTGCATATAGAACGTGATCGGAATGAGCGTGGCCGTCTGGGCAAGATTAATCAGGAATGAACTGGCGTTGCCTAACCATACTTTCCGTAAGCGGAACAATTCGCGATCCAGAATACCATAGTCAATTCGTCTCCCCTGCACGAACAAGGCGATCAGCAACAGGAGGCCGACCCCTCCTTCGATCCAGACTCCCGGCGATACGACTGATTCTTTCTTGGCCGATTCCGCTGCCAGCATGAGCAGGCAGACTCCGGCTGCGAGCAAGAAAGCGCCAACGAAGTCAAATGGCTTTCGGGCCGTGTCGCCCCTTCCTTGCGGAAACCAACGAAAGCCAAGTGCGCATGCAACGATAGCAATCGGCACATTGATCCAGAACAGCCATGTCCAATCCAGGAATTCAAGCAATAATCCTCCCAATGCCGGACCGGACAGTGTCCCGATTGAGATCACGATCGCATTAACACCTAACGCCCGTCCCCGCTCATGATCCGGGAACACTTGCCGTACCATTGCTTGGCTGTTCGCCATGATCATCGTTGCGCCGATCCCCTGCAAGCAGCGCGACAACAGCAAGGTTAGGAAGCCTTGCGAGAGTGCGATGGCAAGTGATCCGATGCCGAATACCAAAAACCCGTAGCTGTATATCTGACGCCTATCGAGGCGGTCAGACAGTTTACCAAGAAACGGAAGCAGCGCCACCATGGTGAGCAAATAAATAGTAGCCACCCATTGAATCTGTGCAAGCGATACGGAGAATTGCTCAGCCATTATCGGCAGCGATACGTTTACAATGCCTACATCCAATGTAGAGATCAGTGTTCCCATGTTAACAATTTGCAATATTCCCCATTTATTCACCTTAGCAGCTGGCATCATCAAACTCCTCTCTCGCTGATTGTACATCCGCTGGAATTGTTTGAAAAGACCAAAGATGGCGAAATGGAAAATAGCCGCTCCATCCGGAACGGCTGCTGGCGTTACTATGAATTAAGAGCTGGAATCTTCCGTTGACGGAGTTTCCGTTGCTACAGGTTGTTGTTTCACCTCATGCTTGCTCTGTACGAACTTCTTCAACTGGTCGGTGAGACTATCTTTCAGTTTGCTGATCAGATCATCTTCGGAAATGCCTTTCTCTTGAGCAATATCTGCAACCGATTTACCTGCTTGCTGTGCTGTCTTCCATTCTTCCTTCGTGATGCCAAGAATCGAAGTCACTGCGTCCGAGTTGCCATGGAAGCCTAAATCTCCACCCTTACCATGGCCTTTGCCGCCCTCATCGTGGAAGCCGGTAACCCACCTTTCCACCTTCTCGGTCAGCTTGGATTTCAATTGGTCGGCCTGCTCACTCGTAATTTTACCAGAATCTACATCTGCAGCGATTTGAGTTGAGACCAGCGATTCAATCGAAATGATCAAGCTTTCCTTTGTGAACCCATAACCTGCCGCCACATCAACTAAAGATTTTCCATCCTCCATCTGAAGTTTCAGAGAATCCTTGGTGATCCCCATAATTCCGGCTACTTGCTCTTCGGTTATGTTTAACCCTGCTTTACCACGCTTATCAAAATCTCCGCCTTTATGTCCCTTGAATTGTTTCTGGGTATCGGTCGGATTCGGAGTCGAAGTTGAGGTTGTAGTTGTTGTCTCATCCGCGAATGCTTTCGACTGCAGGAGACCGGCGAGTCCTCCACCTAGTACAATAGAGGCAGCCAAAGTAGTAGTAAGTATTTTTTTGTTGAGCATTTTCATTCGAATCTCTCCTTTTATCTTGTCTATTTTTTCTTACAAACGAAGTATAGCCCAGAACTCTGAAACCCAGCTTAATCCAAGCTGAAAGGAGCATGAAGCCCAGCTGAGAGTTTGTTGAAAGTTGTACCACAAAGGCGGACGCTACCGCTTCTCCACCCCCTCTATCTGCCCTTCCTTATTCTTCTTTACATCAGAGAGGTATGTTTTGTATGGATTTCACGTCCGATTCCCGAGCACGGGAATTAGTCGATTTCATCGACTAACTTGGGCTTAAACCTTTCATAGAAACAAAAAAGAGATAGCCTTCGGTTCACGCCAAAAACATATACTTTCGCAAAGCAAAAAACCCGTCTGTCGACGGGTTTCGTGGGTCAATTGATGAAGTTATTCTAAGTATTAGTTGCAGGAGTCGATGATGGTGCCGGCATTTGCTTTTGCTGACGATTCTGATTGTTAGGATGTTGTTGCCCTTGCTGCGGCTGCGGTCTTTGTTGCGGCTTGCTCTCCACAAACTTCTTCAGTTGATCGGTCATGCTTTCTTTCAGCTTGCTGATCAGCGCATCCTCTGAAATCCCTTTCTCCTGAGCAATCTCAGACAGCGATTTGCCAGCGGACTGTGCAGTCTTCAATTCTTCCTTGGTCATGCCAAGAATAGAAGCTAATGTGTCGGCATTGCCCAACAGGCCAAGTCCCATTCCTTTCTCCCCGAATTTGCCTGGTCCGCCTTGACCTTCATGTCCTGGTGCTCCACCTTGTTTGCCTGGACCGCCTTTCATAGCAGGAAGCTTGTTCGATATCGCTTGCTTCAACCGATCCTGCAATGCGGATTTCTGCTTGTCCGCTTGCTCCTGCGTGATTTTACCTGCACTCAGTGCCGCATCGATCGATTTGGTCTGTTCGGCTGACAGCTTCTGCAAGAAAGCGTCTTCGGTTAGTCCGGCAGCCTTCGCTATATCGAGCAGCGTTTGACCAGCCTTGACTTGATCGGATACTGTCTTCTCATCGCTTCCAACAATAGTAGCAGTTTCCTTGAGCAGATTGCCACCACCGAAACCTCCACGCATGTTGCCCTCAGGACCATGTCCACCCTTGCCGAAACCATTCTTTCGCCCAGCGTCATCTTTCCCTTTCACAGCTGCATCGTCCGTCGATTTGGTGGAAGTTGAGGTGTCGGCAAAAGCACTCGTCTGCAATAATCCGATCACTCCGCCTCCTAGTATTACTGAAGCCGCTATCGTAGTCGTTAGCACTTTTTTGCTGATCATCTTCATTATATCGCTCCTCTTGTAATTGGTTTATTTTACCTTGTGATTGCAGTATAGCCGTGTCACCTGAATCCTACCTTAAATGTACCTGAAAGTCTGATAAATGTCAGCTGAGAGTTAGCTGAATGTCATACCAGCCCATTAGGTTCTAGGCAGCACATCAGCCAATAGTCTCTTCACGGTGCCACTTCCGGTTTCGATAAGTTCATAGATCTTCACCCGGAACGTATCGCTGAATCGAGTCGACGAATCATTCGTGAATTTGACGGATTGGGAACCGCTCTTCAATCCTTCAAAGTCCAGTGTCTGCGTTGAAACCACTTCATCCTGGAGATCAACCATATCGAATTGCAGCTTCGCTGTCGACGCATCATTCAGCATCTGCTCCAGCTTCCGCACATCCATATCGACCTTGAACTCGAAGATGAACAATTTATTCACGATGGCATAATACAGACTGGAATCCTTGATGTTCAATTCATAAGGAAACGCTTGGCGGATTCCGCTATCTTCATCCTGATGGAAATGCAGTTGATACGCACCTAATGTAATTTTCGTTGACGGAGCAGTAGTCCCATCATACACATGAAGCGTGAACGCTTGCTCCTGCTTGGCAGAAGGCACCAAGTACGTATACGTGATCATGTAGCTGGTGTTCGGCGCCACTTGCTGCAGAGCTGGCTTGATCAAGCTTCCCGAGTAGACAAGACCGTCTTCGCCTATCAGCTCTGTGCCCCATACCGGCAAGGCAATCGTCGAAGTCCCGTGATTCGTCAGCTTGAACTTGGTCACTGCAGTCTCGAACCCATTGTTATCGTTCTTGTACAAATTGAACTCCATCAGCGATGTGCTCAGATTGTCGCTCACAAGCTTGCTCGACTGCAGCTTCAGCGGATCCCCAACCTGATAGTTCGAGGCTAGTACGCCATTCTGCTCAGTCGACTGATCCAAGTCCGCTACCAGGACAGGCAACTGCTTCTCGGCATTAGCCGCATCCTTCTCCTTCTTATCGACTACCACCAGCTGCAATTCCTTAGCCGAAATGCCGCTTGGAAGAACAGCCAGGTAGGTGAATACGGTCGATGATTGGGGGGACAAGTACACCGGTGCAGTGCCGGACTGCAATGCCTCGACGGCCATATCTACGGACTTCATTTGGACTTGAGCAGTGAAGTTCGGCATGGTGACCATACGCGTTCCTGGATTGTTCACTCGTACAGTCGTCTGAACGAGCACCTGATCGTTCTGCTTAGTAGTCGTTGCCGATTCCACTACGGCGGTCAGTAGCTTCTTCCCGTCTGTTCCGGTTAGCGTCTCTTCTGCTCCGATCGGGATCGACATCCCGCTCTTGCTTAACCCAATCGTACCAAGTAGTGACTCGCCGGTCGAATCTCCTTTATACAGCTCCAGCGTCCAATTGTCCTCGGCTTGAACTTCATTAGACAATACAGTCTGAATGATCAGCTTCCGACTAGTTCCGGATAATAGCTGCTGATCGCCTCCTTGGACGACGGATGCCGCGTACTGTTGACCTTCAGGATTAGCTAATCTGTATTTCAACCCCGAAGGAAGCGATATGGCGGCGCTGCCCGGATTCGTGATCGAGAGGTCGGTGTACATACTCCAACCATTCCCCTGATACACCATGTAGCTCTGGTCCGCTCGGTATGTAACCGTCGCGTCCGTCGACAAGGCCGAATCGACCTGTGACAAGCTTACGGTCGCTTCCGCCGCCGTAACGCCCCCTACCGCAATCGCCGCCGCTACGGACAACGATCCCAAATCCCTCATGTAATTGGTTCGGCCATAATCCCAGGCGAACAAGGTGATGTTCAACTCATCCACTCTTGTGGAGCTTGCCGTTCTAGCTGTGAATTGAAAATCCTGTTCTGTACCTGGTAGCACTCTTGCATTCTGTTTGTTCACTTGGGTGGCCGAGTAGCTACGACCTTGCGAGTCCGTCACCCGAGCGCCAAAATAGTTGAAATCGACGTCCTGATTGCTGCCATTGTGCAGCCTGAGCACGAACTTCAGCAAGGAAGTGTCCGTCCCCGACGAGAAGGATACTTGCTCTAATGTATAGTAAGTATCGCCGCTAATGTAGACGCCTTCCTTGCCGGCGCTGGTTAGAGGCGCCAATATCATGGTGAGAAGCATCGTCGCAAGAACAATTAGGAAAGCTTTACTGCGCAATCGTCTACTGGTTACCGCTAGAGCTTGAAGTTGCAACTTGTACTACCTCCTTCTTTGTATTCTTGGATGTTTAATCAAAGCGCAAAGCGTCGATGGGCTTCAATCGAGATGCCTGGTTGGCTGGATATAAGCCGAATATGACTCCGACCAGCACGGAGAACAGCAAGGCATATAGGCCGATGTTCAACGAAACGACTGTCGGTTGCAGGGGATTCAACACGGGCCAGAGGAAGGCAGCGCCTACCCCGAGCAATAGGCCCAACACCCCGCCAAGACCGCTGATGACAGTAGCTTCCGTAAGAAACTGCATAAGAATATGTCTGCGTCTCGCTCCAATTGATTTGCGAATGCCAATCTCTCTCGTCCGCTCGCTGACTGTGACCAGCATGATGTTCATGATCCCAATTCCGCCTACAAGCAACGATATGCAGGCAACGCTGATCAGTTGATTCGTTAGGGTACTGGATGCTGCTTTCCTGGCCTTGATCAATTCATCCTGATTCGTGATGCGAAAGCCATTCTCGCTTTTGAATTGATACGTTAAATATTTGGTAATCGTCTCCTGGGCGGTAGTAACGTCTTCCTTCGTCGCAGCCTCGATATACGTTGTCCGGATATTCCCCAGCTTGTTCGCTCTCATCGCAGTCGTTAAAGGCACCACTACCGAGCTATCTACGGAAGTTCCGCCTGTATTGGAGCCTTTCTCCCTCAGCTTCCCGACAATCTCGTAGACGATGCCGTCTATGTTGATCTCCTGCCCGACCGGATCCATATCGCCGAATAGCGTGGTAGCCACTTCGCTGCCAATGACCGCAACCTGATTGCGGAAATCCAGATCAGCCGGGACGAGAAATCGACCCTCGGCCACATCCACCTTCATCATCGACATATAGCGGTCATTCGTTCCGGTCAATGTGAACGTATCGGACTCACGCTCATATTTGACATTGGCTCCACTCTTGGATACGGTTGGCGCGATTGTGTCGAATTCCGGCAATATCTCCAGCTGCATCAGATTGTCATAATTCAGCTGGGTGGCGCGACCGTTCCCATTCAGATTGACGACGATCAAGTTCGTGCCGAGCCCTTCGTATTGCTTCTCGATCTGAGCCGAAGTCCCTTGTCCGATCGCCACAAGTGTTACAACCGAGCCAACTCCAATTATCACCCCCAACATCGTAAGCAATGTACGCAGCGGCTTGGCCGTAATGGTACGCAGCGCCATAGTGATGAGCTCGAAGCCCTTCATGACAGCACCTCCTGGCGTATTTGTGCAGGGGACGCATTTCGTTTGTCCTCTACGATTTTGCCGTCACGGATTGAGATTAGCCGCTTGGCGTGCTCGGCGATGTGCAGGTCGTGGGTAATGAGCACAATCGTATTCCCCAGTTCGTTCAACTGCATGATGAGCTCCATCACCTCGACTCCTGTCCTGGAGTCCAGTGCTCCTGTCGGTTCGTCTGCAAGCAGCAGCGAAGGTGACACGGCAAGGGCTCTGGCAATCGCAACTCGCTGCTGCTGGCCACCCGACAACTGGCTCGGCTTGTGATCCATACGGGTCGACATGCCTAGTGAGCTGAGAACATCTGCCGCTCGCTCTCTGCGCTCACGCTTGCTCATTCCCGCATAGATGAGCGGCAGTTCCACATTCTCGATTGCGGTAAGCCTGGGCAGCAAATTAAACTGTTGGAAAATGAATCCGATCTTCTGATTGCGTACACCGGCCATCTGACTGTCATTCAGTTTCTCGGTCGCTACGCCATCCAAGATATAGGTGCCATCCGTTGGCGAATCCAACAACCCGATCATATTCATCATCGTAGATTTACCTGAACCGCTCGGTCCTACAATAGCAACGAATTCACCGCTCCTAATCGACAGGGACACCTGTCTCAGAATTTGAACTTGTTCCGAACCCCGGCCGTATACTTTGTTGATGTTGTTCAGTTCGATCATGTTCATCCTGATTAACCTCCTCTGCCGGTCGATCCACCACCGCCTCCGCCGCCTGCACCACCAGCCCCACCGGAAGCACCACCCGCATTGCCTCCGCCGCCTTGAAATCCTCCTGCCGGCGGTTGGAATCCGCCTCCGCCCGCTCCGTTCTGGAACTGTTGGCGAAGCTGGTCAATCTGCTGCTGCGTCACGTTCGTCTGCCTCTGTGTAACAGGCAGCACGACTTTGTCGCCTTCTTTCAACCCTTCTGTAATCTCAACCTGTGTTTTGCTGCGGATCCCGATCTTGACCGTTCGATTCTTCTCCACCGTTCCATCCGGCAGCTCCACTGTGACTGTTGATGATCCTCGCGAAGTGGTAAGCGCCTGTATCGGCACGAGTAAGGCATCCTTCTTATCCTGAATTAAGATCTCCGCCGTAGCCGTCATCCCGTACTTCAACTGATCCTGTGTATTCTTCACGGTCAGAATCGCGTCATAATACGTTACCCCATTGGTCGTGACCCCGACCGTGGATACGGAAGCGACTTCCGCTTCGAACATTCTGGAATTAAGCGAATCGACGCGAACTTCCGCCTTCAGCCCTGGCTTGATGGAGGGCAGATCCAATTCATCCACCTGAATCGGCAGCGTCATCGTACTCATGCTGGCCACCGCTCCGAAGTTAACGGATGCTTCCACTTTGGCCCCTACCGGATAGCTGGTCAGCACATTCTTCTTCTGATCGGCAAAGTCCGAGGAGAATACGCCGTCAAAGGGGGCTACGACTGTCAAGTCCGCTATCTTCTTCTTCAAATCTTCCACATTGACCGTCTGTTTCGTCACTTCTACTCGCTTGTCGGCGATGTTGTCTGCAAGTGATTTGTTCTCGATGGCGACAAGGAGATCACCTGACTTGACCGTAACTCCATTCTTGACATTCAGATCCGCAATCGTGCCGGAAGCCTTCGCAACCACATTGACCGTACGAATATAGTCGAGAGCCGCAGTAGCTGGCGACTTGACCTCAATCCCATTCACTCGTGTGCTGCCGGAAACCTGAAGACCTGTGTCCAGCGATCCATCGTTCTCTACGTTCAGTTCCACATCAATCAGTTTATTGCCGCTGGCATCTACCTTCGGTTGTGTTCCAAGCGCAACGACTGATGCAGTCTTCGTCAACAAATAACCCGCCACCGACAGATCGACCGGATCGCCCTTCTTCAGTTGCATGACCTCAGTTAACGGAAATGAAAGCTTCACGGTCAATACCGAAGGGTCTGCGATCGTACCGATCTTCGTATTCACGCTCACATTGGAACCAACATCGATATTGCCTGCAAGCGTCAGCTTACCTGTGAGGGGTGCGTTGATACGCAAATGGCTTTGCTGATCCACCAAATCCGCAAGGTCACGGTTGAGCTTATTCAGTGAGGTTTCGGCGTCCTGCAAGTTCGTATCCAACGTAGGGTTGGATATTTCCATCAGCACATCGCCCTTCTTCACGGCAAGACTGCGGGTCAGGTTCATCGTCTTGATCGTTCCACTCGAGGGAGAAGTAATATTCTGAACACTCTGGGCTTGGAATTGCGATGTACCCGATACCGATTGCCGAATATCCCCCTTCTTCACGACGGACGTCGATTGCGCAGTTGACGCTGCGGAAGCCGATAAAGGCTTATTTTGCTTATAAGCCCAGTAACCGCCACCCCCACCGAATACAAGGAGGAGCGCTGCGATTAAAGTCCACATTTTTCTACGTTTCCAGAACATGGTCGGTCCTCCTGATCTCATATGTACAAGGTGAAGTATACGTCCGTTAACTGAGCGTCCCCTGAACTTACGCTGAATCCTTCATGAACGCCCGCTGAGAGTTAGCTGATTGCCTATCATTCAGCCGCTTTTCAGCTAATATTCAGATGCTATTAAGCTTGAGAACAGATAATATAGAAATGGCAAGGATACAATGGTACCATTTAGTCAGGAGTGGATCGGATGCAGAAAATAAAAGGAATCAAAATCGTCCTGGTTGACGACGAGCCGAACATCTTGCAGTTTCTGGAGATTGGGCTGTTGAACGAAGGATTTGAAGTTCAAACTGCGCAAGATGGCATGTCTGCCATTACGCTGATCAAACAATTTCAACCGCACATCGCGATTCTCGATGTCATGATGCCCGGCATGGACGGCTTCGAGGTATGCCGCATGATCAAGAAGACGGAGAACGTAGCTGTCATTATGCTGACCGCCAAGGAAGAAGTCGAAGACCGCATCAAAGGGCTTACGCTTGGCGCCGATGATTACATGATTAAGCCATTCAGCTTCGAAGAACTATTAGCCCGGATTCATGCACGTCTACGTAATCAATTTCCGAACCTACTCGGAGAGGTTACATACGGTCCGTTCCTCCTGGATGACCGACGGAAGGAGATCAGTCTGGACAACAACGTACTAGATTTATCGCCGACGGAATACGAGCTGCTGAAATTTATGGTCATCAACCACGGGCTCGTCTTAAGCAAACCGATGATATTGGATAAAGTGTGGGGGTACGATTTTGTGGGAGATGACAATATTGTCGAGGTGTACGTTCGTTCATTGAGAGAAAAGCTGGGCGATCGGGAACACCGTTTAATTCGCACTCTGCGTGGATCGGGATACCGAGTCGATTTGCCATGACCGGGCGGGTACGCAAATACGCCATTGGTCGCTTTGTATTCCCGAACTCGCTGCGGTTCCAGCTGTTATCGCGTTCGCTTGTCATACTGTGCATTATTCTAATGGTCATTGGGCTGTTACAATATGTGTTGATGAAGCATTTTCTGTATGAGAACAAAGCTGAGAGCTTGCACAGTCAGGCCAATGCCACCCCACGCGAACTATTCCTCAGTATTAACGGGATTAGCGGTAGAGGCGGACCGGATCGGTCTTCGCCATTTCCCGGAGAGACGACTCTTGCCTTCATCGATGACAACGGCGCCATCACGGTATTGTTGGAAACAGCGGACATGACCGTTCCTAAGTTGGACACGGAGGAGTATAAAGCGCTTCTGCAGGCTAAGCCGCGTCCCGATAAGACGATCTATCGAGTCGTACGGGACTCTTCCCGACAGGAGCAGTTGTTAGTGTTTCATCCGTTCATGGACCGAGGTAAACTTCGGGGATTGATTCAAGTAAGTACGAGTACCCAACCGCTTAAGGACGTTCTAATCAGCCAAACCGTCATATTCATCGGACTTTCTCTGGTTGCCATGCTTCTTGGACTATTAGCTTTCTTTCCCGTGTTGAAGCGCACGCTCGTCCCGTTATCGAACATGGTCCGTACCGTCGAACAGATCGACGCAGGCAACTTGGCAGAGCGGTTTCCTGCTGAGCAAGGGCAGTCCGAGATTGACCGCTTGTCTGTATCTTTCAATGGCATGCTGGAACGGCTGGAAGCGTCCTTCCAGGCTGAGAAGGAGTCGAATGAGAAGATGCGGCGATTTATCGCGGACGCGTCCCATGAGCTCCGCACGCCGCTTACTTCCATTCACGGATTTCTGGAAGTGCTACTGCGCGGTGCAGCGAATCAGCCGCTGCAGCTGGAGCGGGCGTTGAAGAGCATGTACAGCGAATCAGAACGTATCAATAAGCTCGTCAATGATTTGTTGCTATTAGCCCGTCTTGACCGCAGCCCTGTTATAGAGCTGACGGCCGGACATCTCGATGTGGTGATTCATGAGATGAGAGATCAGCTTCGGCTATTGGCGGGAGATCGAACGGTAACGTTCCAGCTGATGGAGAATGCTATGTGCACATTCGATTCGGACAAAATGAAGCAGGTTGTCTTGAATTTGTTCCAGAACGCTGTGCAACATACGGATGCGGTATCGGGCTCGATCACCATATCCCTGCAGCAAGCTGGCCTGGGCGTTGAACTGTCGGTTCAGGATAACGGACCGGGCATACAGGATGAGGACCTTCCCCAGCTATTCGATCGATTCTATCGAGTGGAGTCGTCGCGAGCCCGTAAGTATGGGGGTGCTGGGTTAGGGTTGTCCATCACCAAGTCCATTGTGGATCTGCATAGAGGGATTCTGCGGGTGGATACGTCACCAGTTGAAGGCTCGACATTCCGGGTATGGCTTCCGGGAAAATAAGAATACAACTAGCCCTTCAGCAGCATTACGCCGCTTGAAGGGCTTTGACTTGTATACGAAGCCATTCACGACTATTCCTTCAAGGACCCCACCATCGCGCCTTTAACGAAGTACTTTTGCAGGAACGGGTACACGATTAGAATGGGTGCAGTGGCGAACAACGTAATGCCCGCCTTCAGCATCTCTGGTGTCAATAACGTGGCCAGTTCGGTCGTCGAAGCCATCTGGTTGGCCTGTTCTTCCATAATCAAGTTGCGCAACAGCACCTGCAGGGGTAAAAGATCTTTATCCCGAATAAAGATCATCGCGCTGAAGTACGAATTCCATTGCCCGACCGCGTGAAACAACGCAATCGTGGCAAATACCGGAGCGGATAACGGAATCGCAATGCGCCAGAACGTACCTAGCTCGGTGCAGCCGTCAATCTTGGAAGCTTCGAACATCTCGGCAGAGATCCCTTGGAAGAATGTCTTCATAATGATGACATTGAACGCGTTCAATGCACCTGGAATCATAAGTACCCACAGCGTATTCTCCATACCCAATGAACGGATTAGCAAGTAGTTCGGAATAAGCGGCGCCGAGAATATGAAGGTCAGAATGATGCCGCGCAACACCCACTTCCGACCCGTCATCTTCGGTCTGGACACCGAGTAAGCCAGCGAAGACGTAAACGCAAGCGCGAACAACGTACCTACAACCGTTATCGTTATACTTACCCCCATCGCGTTCCACATGTTGCCCATACCGAAAATGGTTTTATACACTTCCACGTTGAAGCCTTTCGGCCAGAAGCTAACAAGTTTGGTATTCGCGTAGATCGGCGAACTGAGCGAGACGGCTGCCAGATGAACAATCGGTGCGATCATGCTCAAGCACAACAGGACGAAGAACAGTCCGTTAATCGCAGGAAACAGCTGCATTTTTTTCCTTCTAAGCATCAGGTCTCCCCCTTTCCTTCTCATGAAGTCAATGTGATCAGTATATACTTTCCCCAGTTGTCTTGCGGCTGAGTGAGTTCAGTCCTACTACTAGAATGAGGCCCACCAACGATTTGAACATCCCAATCGCTGTTGTCAGGCTGAACTGTGAGCTAAGCAAGCCTACCCGGTACACATACGTATCGATCACTTCTCCAACGTCACGAACGAGCGGGTTCAACATGATCAGCACTTGCTCCACATTGGAATCGAGCACGTGGCCGACACGCAGCAGGAACAACACCACAATCGCCGGAACGAGAGAAGGCAGCGTAATGGACCACATTTGTCGGAACCGGCCTGCCCCATCGACCATCGCCGCTTCGTACAAGCTCGGATTAATACCGGACAAGGCCGCCAAGTAGATGATCATGCCCCAGCCCATTTCCTTCCATATCCCCATACTAACAATAATGCTTCGGAAGTATTCCGCCTGGGTCAAATAATCGGTATTGGGCAAGCCGGTCCACCCAAGCAGCATGTGCAGGAATCCGTCTGCTGTCAGCATATTGATGAAAATACTCCCGACGATGACCCACGACAGAAAATGAGGCAAGTACAGCAACGTCTGCACCCAACGCTTGAACCAAACTTTCCCGATTTCGTTCAACAGAAGAGCGAGAATGAGCGGAGCCGGAAACCCGAATAGGAGCGAGTACAAGCTTAACAACATCGTATTGGCTAATATTTTGTAAAACTCCGCGTATGTGAACATATTCTCGAAGTGTTTGAGCCCGACCCACTTGCTCCCGGAGAACCCTGAGAAAATGTTATAGTCTTGAAAAGCGATCACATTGCCCAGCATCGGAACGTATCGGAAAAGGATGAAGTGTAAAATACCGGGCAGCGCAATCAACCAGAGCAGCAACATATCGTTTGATTTTATTTTGTTAAGCATGATTGAACTCCCTTCCTTTCAACTGGTGCGATTGGCGTATACAACTGAAATGGCCTCCACCAGATCGATCTGACCCGGTAGAGGCGCATGCTTCCATTCAATCAGGCCGTTTATTTTTTGTGAAATCCGTTATACCATGTAGTCGCTTCTTTAATAATATCTTCACCACCGCGACGCTTCCATTCCGTTACGAACTTGTCGAAAGCGGAATCGGCATCTTCCTTGCCGGTCACGACTTTGGCGAACATATCAAGGAACAGCGTACCTGCATTCGTCCCAGGGACAAGCTCAGGTTTTGTTTTCAAACTCTCTAGCGTAGGCATGTGAAGCGCATCATTCTTGACCACGTTCTTATCTGCTGTCTTGACCCCGGCTTTCAAAATATCGGAGCTCGGAGCAACATCCAGCACTCGCGGCATCATCCGGCCGTCACCGCGAGGGTTAATCGACAGTTGATAAAATACGGAAGCATCATTGTCTTTGTTCGCTGGTGCATTCATATCCCACTTGGCTTTTCCATTGTCAACGGTGTAGTTGTTATCCTTGATTCCCATGGCGAAGAAATCGTCTGCTTCGTCTGACCAGGCCCAATTCAGGAACTTAATCGCTTCGATCGCATTTTTGTTCTTGGCTGGCATCACCCAGACGAAGTAGATTTGATCGCCTTGCGCTGAGATCCCTTTGCCTTTAGTCCCTTGTGGGGATTCGATCATCGAAACTTTGGCGTTCTTCTCATTCACATAAAATTCGGGTATGCCCCAGTTTGTATTGTAGTTCGTAACATCATGAAGCCAAACACCGCCTTTACCTTGCTTGATGCCCGCTTCCCAATCGGCAGCCTTGTTCGTGAACAAGTTCGGATTGACGTAGCCTTTGTCATACAGGTTTTTCCAGAACTTCAGCGCGTCCTTGATTTCCGGCTGGATCATGCCCGGCTCGAGCTTCCCATTCTTCAAGTACCACATGTTCGGGTCAGCACCGAATTCACTGAAGAACAAGTTCGAGTAGATCAAGTTCTCACGTACATAAAAACCGTATTCATCGTTCGGGTCGCCGTTGCCGTTCATATCTTGCTTCTTCACCGCTTCGAAAAACTTCAAGTAATCGTCCGGCGTCTTAGGCTGCTGCATGCCAAGCTTGTCCAACCAGTCTTGACGGATGTAGACGACTCGTGAAGCCGGGAGCGCGGAGAGAGCTGGAATACCGAATATTTTGCCATCTTTGCTGACCTTCGGGCTGTTCCAGGCTTCGGCCGGAATTTTCTTCTTCAAGTTCGGTCCATATTTCTCGATTAGCGGGGTCAAATCCTCGAACACCCCTTGGTCGACAGCACCCGGATGCATGGTAGAATTGATGCTGTCGGTACGGACCATATCGGGCAAGTCGGCCGACGCGAACCGTACGGTCAACTGCTGTGTGAAATCGTTCCCATGTCCCAGAAACTCGAACTTGAGATTCGTGCCGGACTGCTTCGACAATTCCTTCACATACTTATCGTCATCCTTGACCTGCATAGCGTACTTCGCATTGGAGTGGGACAACAGGATACTAAGGTTTTTCGGTCCTTGGGTTGCTCCTCCAGTAGCTGCCTTCTCATCCTTGCCGCAACCAGCGAGCACGCTTGTCGCCAACAATGTTACGGCGAATACGGATGCAACCGTTTTCTTCTTAATCATCGACACACTCTCCTCTATATTGTTTGTCGGGTATCCCCCTGCTTCTATTGTGCTGGCCCTTGACTATTATGGGCAATTCTCATTTGTTTGGATGACCGATAACAAATAAAGATAATCGATTTCATAAGTCAGGATAACGAATGCTGCAACACTACAGCGTAATGAATCGAGTTGCACCAACAGCTAGATCGATCGTTTTCCCATGGGTCGTATGTCGATCTGTCATGGTAAAGCGTAGGTCGATGTTAGTCGCGTTATGCACAAATAATTGTTCATCCGATAGGACGATTTCCAGTGCTCCCTCACCAGTCTCGGACAACGCAGTCGCACATTGTGGGGAGAGCTGCAATTCATAACGGCATGACTTGTAACCCGCAGCTCCGGGAGCGGCTTGACCGTAGCGAATCGTAAGATCAGCTGTCACCTGTTGCCTGCCCTCGAACAGCTGTATAGCCGTTGATTGTTCGTTAGAGCTTGTGCCTGCGCGCTTGCCGACTGCCGTGTAACGGGCAGTTTCACTGCCGGTGTGAATGCAGATGAGATACCCTGCTGTCTCCAGAACTGTGCAACGTTCCGCATCCACCTCGAGCAGCGCCGTCTGTTCAGCAATTGCAGCGGTCTGTTCCGCTGTGCTGTTCGGCAATGTCAACGCTACGAAGGCCGGCAGCTCCGTCGGAGCATCGAAGCGCAGCTGTGTACGCTCATTCAGCGTCAGCACATCTTCAACGCCCTTCCACTTCGGATATTCGTGTTGGTTCAAATACACCATACCTGCGGACCCAAATGTTACGTATCCGATATCGTTATTCACATTCACATACGCACCTGGCTCAAACCGTTCTTTCTTGTTCGGTTCTTTGCCATAAAATCCAGGGTACTGTCTTGTTCCGTCTGGAGTAATGAGTGACTTATGGCCTGATGCGAGTCTAGGTAATGCCGAATATCGCTCATTGCGAATGCCGATCACACCAGTCGACAGCCTCGCTACATGACACGGCTCCATAATCCCGATATGTTCGGCATATACGCTGCGGCCGTCAGGCAAAGATACGAAGCCGACCCTCTGCATGAGCTGACCGTTGGCGCCGCGAGCGATTTCGACTGTAACACCGAAGCCGTCTTCGAACTGCTGCACGTTCTGGCTGACTGTATCGATCGCGACCGATTCGTTACTTGCGCTGCTTGGCGTGACTCCGGCGAACTCCACATCGCCTGTATAGCTCGTGTACAGCGGTGTAACACTCCACATCGAATCCTGAGGCAGCGTCAACGCCATCACATGGCTGCGCCAGCTGAAGGAGGAGAACGTATTATCCGTCCTATGAGTGATGAGACCACCGTGCGGATAATAGTGAACCCCGTTCACTTTACTTTGATATTGATCCGGCTCCGTCGGTACAGCACCAGGTCCACCGAACACATGAAGCAAATATGCTGTTAGCACACTGTGTGCGGAGGCAAATTCCATATCTACAGCAGTCTGGAAGCTAGAGGCCACAACGATGCATTCTTCACCATTCTCTTCCAGCATACAACCTCTCGTATTGCTGGCCTGAATGTGCTCGATATAGTCCAGCGCCCTCCGCTCAAGCAGCGCCGCGTCGGCGTCCTGATGCAGCACGTTCATGAATGCGTGTCCAGTTAGCGCCTCGTGCTGCCGATTGTACCACCAGTCCTGCCCTTGGATCGGGACGGGGTAGCCGTCCAGCAAGCTCCATTGCTTGATCGTACGCTCATACATCGGTACGTTGTTCAGCGTTAGCGCTTCCGGGATCGGCTCACCTCCCATTAATAAGAGCAAGGCATAGAACCCTCTTAGCGAGATGCCAGCGAACATGTAGGATGGATGGACAAAGGCGTGATTCTCCGACGTGAAGTCCGGGTGAAACGTCGTCGTCGATACAGCTGGTCTACGCAGTATCTGATCCTTCACCGTGCTGACCGAATTGATCGCCCAGCGCTCTGCGGCTTCCTTCCACTTCGGATTGCGGGGATGCTCCGGGAAGAGCGCTGCTGCCGCACCGATGCCAGCCGCTGTCCAGGCATTCTCCTCGCACTGTGTATTGAAGTAAACGCCATTCCTCGGCTCTTCGTCGAACGACCACCGGTCCGCATAATAGACGAGCACGTTCTCGATCATCCCCTGTGTTTCCACGTCCAACTCGTCCCACAGCAGCCAAGCTGTATAGCCGATCGCATTGATCGACGTGCCTGTCTGGCTGGCACGGAAGAAATCATCCCCGCGTCCACCCCACTTCAGCCCGCTGCAGTATGGGTTGCGGCCTTCCGTTCGCACGCATTCCTCCGGCCCTGTGTCGTGTGTATAGCACAAGTAACGCAGTGACTTGATCGCTCTCTCCACCATCACTTCACGCGGCAGGCCAGTGAGTGACTCGTCATAGTCACCGAGCTTGCCCGCCACCGCATACACCAACGCCGTATAGGCGGTTTCCAGCTCGTACCAATACGAGCCGCCGAAGAAATGCCCACAGTTCGGACGCTCCGGCCACTCGGCATACTGCTGATCCGCGTAGCGAATCCAGCGCAGCAGCACCCGATACATGCGGCGGGACAAATCCGTTTCTTGTACTTGGTCTAATCTTAAAGTTCGGCACACAGACAGAGCTTCAGGCGGTGTTGAGTTAGTTGAATGACTGTTCACTGTTCTCATCCCCTTACAAGTATTTGGTTTCCTGCCCTCAGTTTGCTCTCATTCGCGCTGACATTCAATACTCTTCTGCGTGGAATTTGACATCACAAGTAAAGATAAGTTGAATCATAAAGGATGATAAAGCTGGAAGGCGGAAAAAAAGGCTTGAAGCACAAACGGTCGTTCCAAGTGAAAAAGGACCCTTTCCGCTCAGACATCTTGTTTGAACCTCCTTTGATTGTATAAGGGATTTTGCGGTATGGAGGTTCAAGCCAAAACTCGCCAGGGTCCTCTTTTTCACTCTCCACTCCTCTAAGGAGCTGGAAGACGAAAAAATCGTCTGACAGCTCCAGAGTGAACCTTTACTTACACAATAAAAACAACCGCGCTTGAGGCGCGGTCTAGTTCCATGAGAAACCCTTAGTGGAGGGCGTGTGGCTCTGGCGGAAAAGTTTACGTGCCGTCTTTGAAATCGTGTTCCAACCAACATCAAATCAAGGAACACGATTTCAACAACGGCTGGAGCCGATACACACGTCCGGAACAGCTTTGGGTTCCTCATCTCTTTAGACTACAGCGCATCAACCGCAAAACCATATCATCCACTCTCCCGCTTCCACTTGCGGAACTCACCGGGCGGAACGTTGAACCACGTCTTGAACGTCCGATTGAAGTTTTGCACGCTGGAGTAGCCCAGGCGATCCGATATTTCCTTGATCGGCGTTTCCGTATGTTCCAGCCATTGCTTCGCTTTCGTCATCTTCAGCTCTAGCACGAATTCGCTGAACGTGCGCCCTGACTCTTCCTTGAATATTTTACTTAAATACGACACGGATAACTTGAAATGATCGGCAACCATCTGCAGCGACAGCTCGTCCTGAATCCGCTCCTGTACGAACTGGGTCACTTGTTGAACGGTACGGGCTTGCTTCGATACCACGTCTTTCTGCAACTGCGCCTTCACCGCCGGGAACAGCTCTTGGACCAACCATCGTTCCAGCTCCGAGAGGGAGCGCATCCGATAGAGCCGCTCATGCTTATCTTCATTCGTTACCTGCTGAATGTCACACCCTGCCTGTTGCAACATATAATCTAGCTCACCCAGCATGTAGGAGAACAGGCCGCGTGCCGTCTCTGGCTTGAGTTGAGTCTTGGGTAGCTCAGCGACCAGCTGGGCGAGTAGCACCTCTGATTCTTCCAGGTTACCGTGTACAACATGGAACACGATCTGCTTCTGCCGCTCCACCATTTGTCGACTGGAACGCAGCAAGCCTTCATCGGCTCTGTCGGCGGTAATTGTAATATCGTCGCCCATCACGAGTCGATGGCTGAGTAGAGCGACCGCCTCCTCATATCCGCGTCCGATGGCGGCATAACCAGGGAGTGGATTGCCAATAGCTACACTCACCGGGAAGCGAAAGTACTGCTTCGCATTGCTACGCAACTCATCCGCGCATTGCTGCAGCCGATCCCGGCATTCCGCCCCCGTATCGTCGGTACCGATCAGCAGCACAATCTGGCCTGACTTCGATGTAAACCCGGTGCAATCAGGGAAGATGTGGAACGTTTCCTCCATCATCTTCAGCAATGCATAATGGATCAGTGCCCGGTCGTTGTCCTGATAAGTGCGGTGAAAGGCTGGAATGTCATCGGCCTCAGCGACACAGACGAATACATGTGAGCCGTGCAAACGCATATTCACTTTATCTGCCGCCTGCAGGAACTCCTGCTCGTTCAACTCTCCCCGGAGCAACTGCTGGAAGACGCCCTGCTTCAAGTAAGGGAACTGTTCGTTCAGTCGGTCATGAAGCTTGCGGTTCGTGTCCACGAGCTGCATCATATAAGCGTCTAGTGCAGCGAGCCCATCTCCCCGAGATTTCCCGCCCTTGTCCAGCGGAATGACTTTGTCGAACAGCCGCTGAATCGGAAAATACATTCGTTCCGAGCCAATGGTTGCAACTAGCGTCCAGATCAGGGCGAGCAACCCGCCGATAATCCAGGTTGTAAGCTTGATTCGTGCGGATTGGGAAGTTAACTCTGCCATGGGGGTCATCGCAATGTAAGTCCAATCGGTATCTGATGATTTTTGCGAGTGCAGCTTATAAGAAATGTCACCAATATCCATCGTCTGCGGACGTCCCTGCTGTTCATCGGACATCAAGCTCGGAGATACGATTGCATCCAGCCGCTTGCCCATCTCATCACGCTTCGAGCTAATAATGACTCGGTTGTTCTTATCGGCAACGAGAATGCGAGTCCCTTGCCCATGTTCCAATGATCCGATGAACTTCATAATATTGTCCGGCGAAACCTGGAGCACCAGTACACCTTCTGTATAATTGCTGGAGATGGGAATCGGCCGATACAACAGCAAATTCGGTTGGTCATCGAACATGGTGGCCGGTACGAAAAAGGATTGATTCGAGGTCGGCTTCATTTTATCCAGTATCGTAAATAGTCCAATCTGCGAGTAGGAGCCCGGATCGTATTCGTTGGAATATATGAAATTGTTGAACCGTTTGTACAAGATCGAGACATTATACTTGACAGGCGAAGTACTGCGTATGCGGCGGATCGTCTCGTTCATTTCCAACGATTCGGATAAATTCTCAATACCCGGACCACCTTGCACGGATTTTTCAACCGAAATGTTAGTTGCGATATAGATTGACGCCATGTTCAGGCTGTTCGTGAATTGATTCAACTGGACCTGCATCTGGTTAAGCATGAATTGATGATTTTTGTCCACTTCAGACTGGATGCTTCGCGACGCCATATAGGATGACAACAGACCGACGGTCAATACCGGGAAAATACTCAGAAATATGGAGTACAGCAGCAATTTGCGCTTAAATGAAACACCCGACATCCGTAACATCCGCACCCATGGCCATCCCCTCATGCTAGCAGCAACCTTTTCTAATAGAGTCTATCTATTATACATGTCTTATATGAATGCGTATACATTCGGATGAGGGAAGTCAGCTATTCATGTTGCATCATCAGTTGCACCAACTGCGTTCGGTTCTTGACACCGAGCTTGAGGAACATGGCTGACAAATGTTTTTTGACCGTCACTTCACTCAGGAACAGATGCTTGGCAATTTCGGGATTCGTTTTTCCTTGAATGAGGAGTGAGGTGATTTTGTTCTGAATGTCTGTGAAGGTAGGATTGATCTTATTCATTCTGTGCTCGTTCGGTTCCGTGTCGATCATCCCAAGCTTCGAAATCATTTTCCGCAAATAAGGCGTTCAATCGATGTCCTCTTGTATCATTCGTGCCAATCCACCTACATCTGATACGTTTGTGATCACTGTAATCTAATCGAATTTAGTCGAATATCATTATATTACTAGAGATAGGGAGGAATTAGTTTGAAGCTATATCGGAGAACGTTCGCACTTTTCACAGCTATCGTCTCGCTGCTTCTCGTCACACTGCCATTGCCGAACACGTATGCGGATGTCAGTATTCATTCATTCACTATTCATGGAGACGGTAACCCTTATCTGATCGGCGGAACCGAAATTTTTTACACCTATTCGGATGACCGGGCCATATCCACGAATATTTCGAATGTAAAAGTTGACTATTCCACCGACAATGGACTGAACTGGATTGCCGTTCTTGATCTTCAGGATAAAGATAGTTCCGGCTACTTCCGCCTTCCGATTGATCCTACTGTAACGACAGCATTATTTCGAATTCGAGCCAAGTACTCGCCATTCATCGGTGGTGATAGTTATCCACAAGCAAGAGCAGGCCCGTTCCCGGTCATGCAGCCAGGTGAAGTGAGCGATTTGACAGCTACAGCGAACGATGACGGCTCGGTCACGCTGAACTGGAACGACAACTCCAACATGGAATCGAACTATTTGATCAAGCGAGTCGGACCGGAGGGGACCAAATATTTCAACGTGCAGAACAGTGCCGTGTTCGGCCCGATGTCGACTGTAGACAAAACGACGAGTAAAACAAAAAACTCATTTTATGGCTATTCCGTTACCCCAGTCATCGATAAATACAAGTTACCGGATGACGTTCTACCCGGAATAGATACCGTATTCGTAGTCAATAAAGCATCCCTGGGTGGAAAAGTATTCGATCTGGATATTATAGATTCGGTCGTTCGCGACTCGGTGATCAGTCAAATCGATAATAACAAACCGAAAAGCATAATTACAGGCGCTACTGATCTTAAGCCGGTAGATGGGGTCAAATTTCCCGATCTGAAAGGTAAGGTTGTGACCGAAAATCCGCAGGATGGAGCATCGGGTAATGCAGCAACAGCCGAAGCATTGCTGGATGAAGTGGTGAAGGGGGCCAGTGATTGGGCGAAGACCGATGTGAAGGTGGCGATTGTGCAGTCTCTTACGACAAGTGCTGTGCTTGGCCGTTATCAGGATCCGATCACACGCGAGCACTTTGCCGGGATCGCAGTCAAATTGTACGAAGCGTTGAGCGGGTATAAGGCGAGTGCCGTATCGCCCAACCCTTTCCAAGATACGTCCAGACCAGATGTACTGAAGGCGAATAAGCTAGGGATCGTCACAGGTGTATCCGACAATTTATTCTCGCCTTACACGGCTATTACCCGGCAAGAGATATGCGTCATGCTCATACGAGCAATAAGAGCCGCCAAACCTGCTGCAACGCTGCAAACGAATCAAGTATCGTCATTCAGCGATGAGAATCTGATTACTTCCTGGGCGCTCGAGGCTGTGAATATCGCGGTCAACCATAAGATCATGAACGGAATCGGCGAAGGCAAGATCGATCCGCTCGGCAACACGACGCGCGAGCAAGGAATTGTTCTCGTGAAACGAACGTTCGATGCATTCAAGTGATAAGTTCATCTAATCCCGTTTAACCCTCTAGAGCAGTTCGCTCCAGAGGGTTTAACAAACCGTAAAGCCCTACCGCTTCATCCCTTTCTGGGACGTCGGTAGGGCTTTATGATTGTAGTGTCCGCTGTTATTCTTCCAAGCATTCGCTAAGGAAGGCAGGCCTGTAGCCGTTATCTGTTGCCCACTTCACGGCCGTCACAAGCTTCTCCCTGTAATCAGGCTGATAGGCCGTGTAGTCTGGGTAGAAATATTGCTCGTGGACCATCAGCTCCAGAAAACCTGCTTCATGTACACGCGCCCGAATGTCCTCCAGCGATGGAACAACATCCTCCAGTCTAGTCCTGTCCAGCACCAGATCGATCTTGGCAAATACAAGATCCGTACTGTGATCCTTCCAGAAATCCCTATTATTCAGATGCTCGACGCGCGAATGGTCCAGATAGTAGGAAACCGAAGGCTTCTCCCCTGCAAATGTAAAGTACCCCGCTAGCGTACGGAACCCATATTGGTGCAGTGCCACACACCCCTCGCGGGTTGCCTCACCCCAATGGATCGTCGTAGCGGAATCAAGAAGCTCCTCACCGGCGAACCGGACAATCTCGCGTGTCACCTGATCGCAGTCCGGCAATATCACCTCGGGCCCTGCATCCTTATAAGGCATTCCCGGATTCTCTTGCATAGCGTGGAACGTCAAGCGCAGCCAATGCGAGTGGTCTTGCCACTCCTGCTTGTACTTATCCGGCATCTGAGACAGATCGAAACCGTCGGTTCGATAAAATAAGTTCAGATGCACCTTAGTCCCATAAGTATCATGTAGGTGTTTATACACATTCAAATACGGATTGTCGAATATCGACTCGTATACGTGACTATTCGCAGCAATATCCCGTAGAAACCAGATGTTGTCGTCTACCGACAGCCGGTATTTGTTCATGGCGTTTCTCAACCAATACACCGTAGCTTGCTCGGAATAACCCGTTGCTTCGTCGACGATCTCGATCGTATTCCGGTACCCGTCCAATCCAATCTCTGCGTAATAATTACGATCCATCTGCTCAGTTATTCGTCCATTTACGGTTAGCCTGCTACCTTCCGGCCCGGACAAACGAACCCGAATGTACAAGCACCCGTCCCGGACAACCCCGTCGTATTCGTTCAGCATGTCGCCGTCCTGCGGGTACACCAGCACTATTGAAGTCTTCTGCTCGCGATGCCCCTCGCTCATGAACTCGCTCACCCCTTATAATGTTACCATCGCCTTGATCACCTTCGACTCCGGCTTCAGCCAGCTATCGAAGTGCTCGATTATCTGCTCGAATGGGGCGCGATGCGTGATGTAGCTCTCTACGTCTATGCTCCCGCTGCGCACCGCTTCCATCACCAGATCAAAGTCTTCCCGTGTCGCATTACGGCTGCCCATCAAGGTCAGCTCGCGCTTGTGGAACTCGGGGTCGTGGAAGCCGATGTCGGCCTTCACTAGTCCGACGAAGACAAGCGTTCCGCCGTGTGCGACGAGGCTGAACGATTCGGTCATCGACCGGGCATTCCCGGTCGCATCGAACACGACGGTCGGGAGGTCCCCGCCCGTTAAGGCTGCCAGCTGCTCTTTCGCATCCGGCTGCGCAGCATTAACCGCATAGTCCGCCTTCGCCCAGCGGCGGCAGAAGTCAAGCCGCTCGTCCTTGATGTCCATCGCGATCACCGTCGCGCCGCGATGCTTCGCGAACGCCATCACGCCGAGCCCGATCGGCCCGGCTCCGATGACGAGCGCGACGTCGCCCGCGCGCAGCCCCGACCGGCGCACCGCATGAGCGCCGATGCTGAGTGGTTCCAGGACGGCGGACTGGTCGAGCGTCAGTCCTTCCGTCTTGATCAGATGGCTCACCGGCACGGTGATCCGTTCCCGCATGCCGCCGTCGACATGGACGCCGAGCACCTGCATGCTTACACAGCAGTTCGTCAGGCCGCGCCGGCAGGCGATACATGTCCCGCAGTGCAAGTAAGGGACGATGCACACCTGATCGCCCGCACGTAGGCCATCAACCGCGTCGTCGACCGACTGTACAACACCAGCTAGTTCGTGTCCCAACACACGAGGATAGGTGAAGAACGGCTGGTTGCCTTTGTAGGCGTGTAGATCCGTACCGCAAATCCCGATTCGCCGAATGCTTACAACCGCTTCACCAGCCGACGGCTCAGATGGTTCAGGCAACTCGGCAAGCCGCAGATCTCCCACTTGCTCGCATACGATTCCTAACATGGACCTACACCACACTTTCCGTTAAAGGATCACGCCATCCTTGAATATCGCGATCTCACGAAATCCATTGCGTTCGTTCTTAGTCTGCGCTTCACCCGACGCCAGCTTCACAATCTGCTCCCACAGCTCATCGGTCAACGTGTCCATGCTCTTGTCTTCCAGCAGTTGGCCCGCGTTGTAGTCGATCCAGTTGCTCTTGCGGGTGGCCAGCTCACTGTTCGTGGACAGCTTGACCGTAGGCACCGGCCCGCCAAATGGCGTCCCGCGACCGGTCGTGAACAGCACGATATGCGCGCCCGCTGCAGACAGAGCCGTTACCGAGACAAGATCGTTGCCTGGTGCTTCGAGCAAGTTCAATCCCTTATGGCTGACTCGATGCCCGTAGCCTACAACGTCCGTCACGATAGCGTGACCGCCCTTCTGCGTACAGCCGAGCGACTTCTCTTCCAATGTGCTAATTCCGCCGTCCTTGTTGCCAGGCGATGGATTCTCGTATATTTCCTGGTTATGGCGAATGAAATACTGCTTGAAGTCGTTGATCAAATGGACAATATCGCCGAAGACGTTCTCATTCGCCGCGCGATTCATCAAAATCGTCTCTGCGCCGAACATTTCTGGAACTTCAGTCAGAATAGCCGTTCCACCAGCCGCAATCAAGCGGTCTGACACGGTGCCGACCAACGGATTGGCGGTGATGCCGGACAAGCCGTCCGAGCCGCCGCACTTCAAACCCAATTTCAACTTCGATACCGGGACGGGCTCACGCTGGAATCCACGTGCATAGTTCACGAGCTCGTCGATTAGCTCCATTCCGGTCTCCAGCTCATCTTCAACCTCTTGCGAACGCATGAATTTCACTCGATCTTCTTCATATTCACCGATAGCTTGCTTGAACGAATCGATCTGGTTGTTCTCGCAGCCAAGCCCGACGACGAGCACACCCGCGGCATTCGGATGATTCACGAGAGAGGCTAACAGCCGCTGTGTGTATTTCAGATCGTCACCCAATTGCGAACAACCGAACGGGTGGGAGAAATGGAATACCCCGTCGACTTGTCCCTGGTACATGGCATTCGCCCGTTGCGCCAAGATGTCGCACGTTTTATTGATGCAGCCTACCGTGTTAATGATCCATATTTCGTTGCGAATTCCGACATCGCTGTTGTTTCTCACGTAACCTTGAAACGTTCGCTGAGACAACCCACCAGGTACGTCCGTTGGCAGGGCGGCTGCGGTAGCTTCTGGAGCTGCAACCGGCTCATACGTATAATCCAGAATCGCACCCAATCCTGTTCCCAAGTTGTGAGTATGCACCCAAGTTCCCGGTACGAGCGCTTCTTTTGCCTTCCCAATGGAATAGCCGAACTTCAGGACGTCTTCTCCTTGAGCAACAGCTTTCGTCAATATTTTATGACCCTTCGGTACATCGTTGAGTACCTTCAATTCGATTCCGTCTACCGATAAATGATCGCCCTTCGCGAAGGGCTGTAGAGCAATAATAACGTGATCTCTCGTGTTCAAACGAACCCAGCTGTTCATCTTGTGTTGTCCCCTCTCCATTGTGTCCAGTTGCTGCATACGGCAGCTTGCAAGCCCGGTAATTCAGTCAAGTCCCGTCCCCATAGTTCTGACCGCTTCAGTAGCTCCGACACGGTCTGTTCAAGAGGCTCATTCTGCTCCCTTGCATCCGTCCATATACGGGTAAGCATCTCAAGAACAGCAGCATCGTCGCGCACTGTATAACGGGTACGGTCCAGCGTCTCCCCCCAATACCCGCCATCTTCGTCACGCTGTACCTGATAATAGCGCAGCAGTCCGGCGAACGCTCGGACAAGGCGATCCGGCATTGGTTGCCCGCGTTCCGCCGCATGAAGCAACACCGGAAGCAGCCTGACCTTGAATTTGCTAATGCTGTTCATCGCAATATCTGCCAAGCGATGCTTGATGAATGGATTGTGGAATCGTTCGAACACCGACTCCGCGAATTGCCGCAACTCGCGCTCCGGCAGCGGCACGGAAGGAATAATATCCTCAGCCACGGCTTCTCTTACGAACGGACCGAACTCTTGATGTTCCATCACTTCGCGCACTTGTTCCAGTCCATACAGAAGACCAAGCGGCGTCATCAGCGTATGAGCTCCATTCAGAATGCGTACCTTGCGCAACTGATACGGCTTCAAGTCATCCGTCCAGATGACATTCAATCCAGCCTTTCGCAGCGGGAGCAGCCGTTCAAGCTCTTCCTCTCCCTCAATCGCCCAGAAGTGATACGGCTCGGCCGTGTTCAACATCGCATCCGTATAGCCCCACTCGGTGAACCACGCTTCTGCCTGTTCCTCCCCCGGATGACCGGTCACAATTCGGTCCACCAGTGAATTCAGAAACCGGTTATGCTCCAATACCCATGTCTTGAACGCATCCGGCAAGCGCCAATCACCTATATAGCGCAGTACGCAAGCTTGTAACTCGTCCCCATTGCGTTCGAGCAGTTCGCAGGGCAGGAATATCAATCCTCGGTCCGTTGCTCCATCGAATGCCAAGAACCTGCGGTACAAGAGGGCAGTAACTTTACCCGGATAAGATTCAATCGGCTTGTGTTCTACCCAAACCTCCGGCCGATACGTAAGTCCTGCTTCGGTCGTGTTGGACACCACAATTTGCAAATCCGGGCTTGCTGCAAGCGTGAGAAAAGCATTCCAATCAGAGTAAGGATCGAATGCTTTCGCTACGACGGTAACAATCTCTCTCCGCTCGACTCGTTCCCCTTGCTCAATGCCTCGAGTAACTAGCGTATACAGTCCATCTTGTCTAGCTAGTGCCTCGATCTTATGTTTCCCAGATGGACGCGGTTGTGTAACCGCAATGCTTCCCTCATACAAACCTTGGCTGCGGCACACATGGATCATCCAGTCCATGAACCCGCGCAAGAAGTTGCCTTCGCCGATTTGCAGAATCGTGATTGGACTGCTCTGCACAGACTCATATCGATCGAGGTCCGCCTGATCTAGTAGTTGTTTATTCAACATCTTCATAGCTTATAGAACTCCTTGGCATTGTGTCCGAACAGCTTCGACTGCAAAGGCTCGGAAGCAAGATCAGGCAACGCCTGTTCCAGCAATTCCGCCACTTGATCATAGCTTCCCGCCAGCAAGCAGACCGGCCAGTCGCTGCCGAACATGACTCGATCCTCACCGAACAGCTCTACAACTGCCTCGACGTAAGCGGTGAAATCGCTAGGCTGCCAAGCTTGATGATCTGCCTCTGTCACCATGCCGGACAGCTTGCAATAGATGTTCGGGTGCCGTGCGATCTCTGCCATCTGAGATTTCCACGGTTCCAGTTCCCCGTCCGCGATTCGCGGCTTAGCCAGATGATCGATGACCCCGCGTAACCCTGCTACCTGGTCAAGCAGACGGACGAGTGGGTCCAGTTGATTACTTTTGACTAGCAAATCTACTGGAACATCCTGCTCCGCGAAGTAACGCAACGCGCTAATGTATGACGGCGCCAGGATCGCTTCGGCATCCTGCATTTCCTGGATCATAAAGCGGAAGCCTACAAACTTGGGATGCTGCGCGAATCGCTCATAATGCTCACGATAAGACGGATTGTTCAGATCCAACCACCCGACCACTCCGACAATCGACTCCGAACTATCGGCTAGCGAGAGTAAGTAATCGGTTTCTTCTAAAGTCTGGGCCGCCTGCACTACAATCGACCCATCCATACGATGCTTCGTCAAATGGAGCAGCAGATGTTCAGGCAAATAGTCCCGGTTTAATACCGGCAGTTCCGGCGTGATCCATCCATAATCACCGCGATCGACTTTCCAATAATGTTGGTGCGCATCTATTCTCATGACCGTTTCATCCTCCAATGTGATGTTCTATCTATATTTTATCAACAATGTTAAAATAAAAAATAACGTAATCTTGCATATTTGTACTCTTTTTTGATATAGGAGCCTTGATCATGAATCCTGTACGCAAACGGTTCGATTCCAGCGTCTTTCCCTTCTCTCTCGTCTATAAAGATACCAAAAGCTCACAGAGCGAACTTCCCGATCATGTGCATGACTGGTACGAGCTTGTGTATGTTTATCGCGGCAAAGGCACCTTTTTCATCGATCAGACGTTTTATGAGATGGGGCAAGGCGATCTTTTCGCCATTCCGGGCAATACAATTCACCGGGCATTCCCCGATAAGGATGATCCAGTCACCTCGACAGCTGTGTTCTTCAGCCCGATTCTCGTGCAGCAGGCTTCGTTGGGCGATGCTTTCACGTATCTCCAAGGCTTCGAGCAATGTAAGGAACGCAAGAGCTACAAAATCGAGCACCTCCCGCAGCAGCAGGACTCGTTCGTCACGATTATCGATCAGATGCATGCAGAGCTGCAAGCGAAGCCAGTCGGCTACCGCCACGCCATTCTGCTCCACCTGCAGCAGTTGCTGCTGCTCTTCACACGAGAGCTGGACCCAGGGATCGGACAATACACAGACTCCCCTGCATTCGGCCCACTCTGGATGAAGGAAACGCTGCGCCATATTGACAAGCATCTGAGTGATGATGTCGGACTTACCGCGCTCTCCCAGCTTGTGTCGGTCACGCCCGCCCACTTCAGTCGGGTATTCAAGCAGCGTGTTGGCATGAACCTCTCCGAGTATATTACGACGAAACGGATCGTTAGAGCGAAGGAATTGCTTCTGGAAACGGATGATAATATCAGCTCCATCGCCGAGCGATGCGGATTCGACAGTCTGCCGCATTTCCATCGGATGTTCAAGCGGATGCTTGGCATGACACCAGCGGCATACAGACGGTCAGCCGAAACGGTGTCCCCTTTCCTTCCATGACCTAGCCCGTCCCGTTGAGACATAAGACTCATTTCACTGTATTCTGAAAAGAGGATTTTCCATATTTTCGTCGAATCATTGATCGAACACATAATATCGACATCATTCGACAAAGGGTGGGGATTATGGCTACAGACACACTAGTAAAGTCTCAAGTGAACAAACGATCAGGACAAAGACAATTATCATTAGAAGAACAAGACATGTTCCGCCGAAATTACGTCGTGTTTTTCGCCTTACTTGCCACCACGTTACTCGTCTATTCCGCTATACTCACTTTGGGCAATTCGATTGATTCCAGCACATGGACCACCCTCATCATGCAAACCGTCATTACAGTCGTTTATGCTGTATTGCATTTCAAGCGCTGGCTCATTTCATCCCTATGTTATATCGCCATAGTTGCAAGCGCTATCAGTTCTACATTACAAATGCTGCAGAAAGACGATCTGGTGACGAACGCTTTTTCCGCTTACTACTTACTCATTATGGCACTTGTGTATATGAGACTTTGGCCTTGGATCATAAGCGCCGCATGGGGATTGGGTTACACCCTTTACATAACGAACGGTGAAGCAACCGGCTCCACATACATCATTTTTTATATCTTGCTCTCCGTGCTAATGTTCTGCGTATTAAGGGTGTCTGATTACATGAATAAGACTACGACAGAGGCGAGAAAACAGACCGAACTGCTGCTAAATCAAATTGAAGAACAGAAGCGGCTAACCCTCGAGCAAGTAGCTGTCGTCTCTGACCACTTATCGACGATCTCAAAGACGGCTGAAGACGACAACCATTCGTTCGGCGATATGAACCAGGCGTTTCTTGAGATCGCTGGGGGCGCTTCCAATCAAGTAGATTCTACGTTATCGATCAATAACTCCATCCTGGAGATGAATGGCATGATTGCCGAGATGTCCGGCTCCATCCACACCCTGTTGCATCAGACGAACGATGCAGCCGCTCTATCCACGGATGGTACAGGCAGCATGAATAAGCTGGCTGAGACGATCTCTGCATTCAAGCTTGACATCGACTCCGTGACGAAGGAAACCGCCGAGCTAATCGAACAGTTGCATGAAACAAGTCAATTCAGTGTAACGATTCAGGATATCGCCAACCAGACTAACCTACTTTCTCTGAATGCTAGTATCGAGGCCGCACGCGCTGGTGAACATGGCAAGGGCTTCGCCGTAGTTGCTCACGAGATCCGCAAGTTGGCCGAAATGTCAGCGCAGGCAGCAGTCAGCATCTCTGAGCAACTGCAACAATTCACCGAGCAGTCCAACCAAACGCAGGAACGCATGAATCAAGTGGCAGAACGTATGTTGCAGAGCCAGGAGATCACGGGTCAGACGATTCACGCCTTCGAATCGATCAATCAGTCTGTCGCCATGTTGAACGAGCTGTCCGCCGGGTACAGCGGGTTGATGGACCGCATTACGCACTCGTCGTCCACGGTGACCGACTCCACGAATAACTTGGCCTCGATCAGCGAGGAGGCGTCGGCTACAATGGAGCAGCTGTCGGCCACGCTTCAGGCATTGCTGCATAACAACAAGAACAATCTCGAGCGGATCAAGTCGGCCGAGACGGATTTACGAGCAGTTGTAGGGTGATTCTAGGGTAATAAATACGAGCCTCTCGCTAACGGCGGTTAGATCGCCATTCGTGAGAGGCTCGATTTAGTTATATTAAAACCCGATTCCTCCGAGCGGCCGAACCTTTATAGCGCTACCCCCGCAAAATCAAATGCCGGCATCGCCCGATGAGTTCGACCACTTTCTTGTTCTTCAAAGACGTAGCATGCGCCCCCTTGTTCTCCCACAGCTCTGTGATCCACAGATCGTCTGGATTTTCTTCAGCCTCATAAAGTCTGCAGCGTCGAACGTCCCAACCGGAACACAGCCTCTTCGGGCCGACGCTCTGCGAGTGCATGGTCGAACAACCAATGTCGGCACAACTCGTTTAGCACCTGCTCTTGCCCCTTAATCTGCACGGTCTCGAACTCCACGGGTCCGGCGGGATCGGGAAGCTGATTGCCGAGCAATTGATCCTTGGCGGAGAACCCCACCGAACGCTCGAAGCGTCCCTCGGTCTCCCGCAGCCGGCGAATACGGTTCACGCGAAAGTTCCGCATCTCCCCACAGTAACCGAAATGCCCGACCGTGTACCAACTCCCTTTCCAATAGACGATGCCGGCAAGATATTAATGGTTTCTTAGGCGCTAGGCCATACACGCTCCCTCCTCTATGAATAACCTAGCAGATAGCACTATTCTCCACATTTTCTCTTGAAAGAGGTGATGTTGCCCATGGTAAATGCCTATACCAAAAGCCGAATACGCAAAATTGTCCGCCGCTTCGACCTAATTCCGTTGCGTTCAGACTCGATCGCGTCTCTTTATCGAAAGAACGCCATCGTCCGAGTACGGACGGAAAGCGGAACCTATGCGATGAAGCCCTTCTTCCGGAGTAATTTACTCCACTCAGGTACAATTGATCAAATAAAAACAACTGCAGACTATATACAGCATTTGATGAATAATGGCTTCAATTCCATGCCTAAATGGCTTGCGAGCAATTCAGGAAAATTATGGACTTTAAATCAAGGAAGACCCTTCTATGTATCCACATGGATAAATGGGAGAAGCATGGATAATCAAGAGGATTTCGAAAAGCTTGGACGAGCTCTTGCCTCCTTGCATACAACAGCCAGTCTCTCCTTCCCTATTAATGGTCCCTTTTATAATCATATTCGATTATGGCAGAACCACGATCGTCTCTTTCGCAGACGGATGGCAAAAGCAAACCAAACGAATAAATGGACCCGCAGATGGTATAATAGGTTCGGAGAATCCTGTAACCAGTTTTCTGATCGGTCCTGGACCGAATTAATGAGCCCGGAGATTGTAGACCTTTTTGCGAAGGAAATGATTTGTCCCGCATTAATACACTGCGATATTACTTCACAGAATGTCATTATCGCCGATGACGGACAGCTTTTCATTATTGATTGGGATCGCATTAAGTTCGGATCGATCTATGTTGACGTAGCAACAGCCCTCATGAACACGACTCGCTTTAATCCCGACCTTATTCATTCGTTGTTAAACGGGTACGAAGAACTTCGTCCTTTAGACCGGACCGAACGTAAAATGATTTCTTCCTTGTATCGGTTACCTCGAGAAGCTTGGTCTGCCGCTCGGTTCCCTAACAGCCCGAGAAGCCGCAACTTGTTAGATATTATGGAGCAAACATGGCCTCTCCGATTAAAGGCAATGGATTTATTAGATGAATGGGAACTAACACCAACTAAGCTAAATTCTTGAATTGATTGTAGACCATCCGGTTGTATACCCCTTGCTGCTCCACCAACTCATCATGACTGCCCTGCTCTACGATCTCGCCATGATCGATCACCATGATCGTATCGGCGTCCCGGATCGTGTTAAGCCGATGGGCGATGACGAAGCTCGTTCGACCCTTCATCAGCGTAAGAAGCGCATCCTGGATGTGTAGCTCTGTCCGGGTATCGATGCTGCTCGTAGCTTCGTCCAGAATCAGAATGGACGGATCGGCCAAGATGACTCTCGCGATTGCCAACAGTTGACGCTGTCCTTGGCTGAGGTTCCCGCCATTCTCCGTCAACAAGGTCTGATAGCGGTTCGGGAGCCGTTGAATGAAGCCGTCCGCATTGGCGAGCGCTGCTGCAGCCTGCATATCCTCGAAGGTGGCGTCCGGTTTCCCGTACTTGATATTCTCTTCGATCGTCCCAGAGAACAAGTACGTGTCCTGCAGCACAACCCCGAAGCTTCTACGCAGACTATCGCGGGTATATTCTTTAATGTCAGTCCCATCAATCGTAATTCGACCACTTGTAATATCGTAGAATCGAGTAACCAGATTGACGATGGTCGTCTTCCCTGCGCCTGTCGGCCCGACTAGCGCCAGGCTGCTGCCTTCCGGAGACACGAAGCTGATGTTCTTCAAGATCGGAACGTCTGGCCGATACCCGAAGCTGACGTCCTCGAACACGACGCGGCCCTTCGTATTGTGAAGGACGACCGCCGTCGGTGAATCCTCCGGCTCTTCCTTCTCCTCCAACACTTCGAACGCACGCTCAGCACCGGCCACACCCGACTGCAAGATGTTGAAGGTATTGGCCATATCGTTAAGAGGCCGGACGAATTGCCGGGAGTAGCTCAGGAAGCTGGCTATGACACCAACGGTGATATGGCCCTTCACGGCCATAATACCGCCCACAATGGCGATTGAGGCGAAGCCGATGTTGTTGATAACCCCTAGCAGCGGCATCAGGAAGCCCGACCAGATCTGGGCTTTCAAGCCGATTTCGTACAGCCGGTTATTCACCTCATCGAATTCTTCGATCGATTTCTGTTCGCGATTGAATGCCTTCACGACGGCAATACCGGAGATCGTCTCCTCAATATGACCGTTCAGCTTACCGAGCTGGATTTGCTGATTCTTGAACAACACGCTCGTACGCTTCGTAATGGTACGGGCGAGCACATACACTAGCGGTACTGTGATCAGACTCGCCAATGTCAGCAAGGGACTGAGCACGATCATCATCACAAGGGAACCTACTATCGCAATGGAGCCCGACATGAGCTGCGTCGTGGATTGCGAGATTGTATTGCTCACATTATCGATGTCATTGGACAGCCGGCTCATCACTTCTCCGTGAGGCCGGGAGTCGAAATACGACAACGGCAGCTTCTGCAGCTTCTCGAACAAGGTGCGGCGCAAGTTCATAACGACTCGCTGCGACATRCCAGCCATGAGCCAGCCTTGCAGGAACGTGAGCACCCCGTCAGCCAGATAAGCTACGGTAAGTGCGATCAGAACCGTTTCCAGCAGGGAGAAGTTCACCGATCCACCAGCAGATGCCGTCATGGCATCGATCGCTTTCCCGATCAGATAAGGACCGATTAACCCAATCCCCGCTCCTACAAGCAGCAGGACGAATAGAATCGACAACCATTTTCTTTCCTGGCCCAAATACTTCCACAGCTTCTTGAGCGTCCCCTTGAAGTTTTTGGGCTTCACCACGGCTCGCCCACGCATCATGGCTCCGCCTGGACCACCAGGGCCACCCGGTCCCGGTCCTCCTGGTCTGCCTGGGCCGGCATTCAACATCGGCAAGTCTGGCTGATCCGACCGCACTCTAGCTTGTTCATTAGGCTTGGACATTCGGTTAGGCCTCCTTGCCGGCTTGAGATTTGAATATTTCCCGATACACCTCACACTCACTCAGGAGTGTAGCGTGCTTGCCGATCCCTACGACTTCTCCGAAATCCAGAACGATGATCTTGTCGGCATCCATAACTGATGTAATCCGTTGTGCAATAATCAGGCACGTCAGATCCGCGGCATAAAGCTTCAGGTACTCCTTAATCTTCGCTTCCGTTGCCACGTCAACCGCGCTTGTGCAATCATCCAGTATGAGAATATTCGGCTGTCTGACCAACGCTCTTGCAATGGAGACGCGCTGTTTCTGTCCGCCTGAGAGATTCACGCCCCGTTGCCCGAGCACACTATCATAGCCTTCAGGCAAGTTGGAGATGAAGGTATGCGCTTCCGCCATCTCGGCAGCTCGCTGCACCTCCTCAACAGAAGCGCCCTCTTTCCCCCAGCGAATATTGTCCATAATGGAGCCTGTGAATAGTATCGACTTCTGTGGAACGATCGAGATCGTTTCTCTTAACAGCGCTGGGTCAACTTGCTTCACATCTACACCGTCGACCTTCACCGTGCCGAAATCGGCATCGTAAAACCGAGGAATCAGATGGACAAGGCTGCTCTTGCCAGAGCCTGTAGACCCGATAATCCCTACAGTTTCTCCAGGCATGACTGTCAACGAGATGTTCTTGATTACAGGCTCACCAGAAGCTCCTTCATACGAGAAGCTAACATTGTCGAAGTCGATCCTGCCCTTGACAACGGATTCTCGCCGTACATCTGCAGCATCCGAGTTCTCGTCCCATGTCATCGTATTGACTTGCGTGAACACTTCTCCGATTCTCGAAGCCGACGCTCTTGCCCGGACGAACATATTGAACACCATCGATATCGTCATCAGCGAGAACAAGATCATCGTCATATAGTTGATGAAGGCGATAATATGACCGACTTGAATCGAACCATTGTCTACACCCAAGCCTCCGAACCAAATGACTACGATAATTCCGAAATTGACGGTGAGCATAATAGCGGGGTTGAACACCGACATTGCCCGCATAACCGTAACGGATCGATCCTTATACTCTGTATTCGCTTGCTTGAACTTATTCACTTCATAGTCGAATCGGTTAAACGCTTTCACGACTCGAACGCCTGACAAGTATTCACGCATGACGCTGTTCACACGATCGAGCGATTTCTGTACCTTCATGAACCGTGGAAAGCCGATCTTCATGTTCAGCGCGACCAATAGGGCAACTAATGGAACGACCACTGCGAGTACCAATGCCAGCTTCGGGTTGAGACGAGCAGCCATAATGAGACTTCCAATACATAACAATGGCGCTTTTACAAAAATCCGCATAAGTCCGTTCATGAAATTCTGTACTTGTGTAACGTCATTCGTCAGTCTCGTAACGAGGGAAGCCCTTTCAAATCGATCGATGTTGTCGAAGGACAACGTCTGGATTTTGCGAAATAGATCACTGCGTAGTTCGGTCCCGAACTTCTGTGACACATGACTCGCTACAATATTGCGCGTAGACGCAGCAATTGCCCCAAGTGCCGTTATGAGCAGCATGAGACCGCCCATCTTCCAGACGTAGCCCATATCTCGGCCTTCGACTCCTACATCGATTATCTTCGCCATAATAGTCGGCTGCATTAGATCGCAGATCGTTTCGAATGTGACGAATAGTACAGCGATGAAGAAAAACTTTCCATGCCTTCTGGCATATGTACCAAGAAAACCCATCTGCGATCCTCCTTGCGCTAAATATTGCTCACTACTAAGAAATATACTCCTATAAACTGAATTTGTCACAGGTAGTTTAGTGAACAAAATTACAAGTTTTCTTTGCTCCTTCAAGAAGAATGCTGCGATGTTCTCCTGTATATTGAACTTACAACTTGATTTCACAAACACCAAACCGAATCCTGGAGGCGTATTATGCAAACACTACAAAATGTATCCAATTTTAAATTAACCGAGGAAATGATTGAGGATTTTTATCGCGAAGGGTATTTCTATGCACCAGGGCTCATAACGGCTGAAGCCGTACAAGCAATCAATGAAGAACACGAGAGCTTCGCCTCGGGCCAGAAGGCAGGTACATGGCAATCGAATGCGTTCCAGGATTTCGCCAAGCATGGACCGGTATTCCCGATGACTCAGCGTATGTTGACCGACCGCGTGTTAGTCGAAGTATACGAAGCCATATTAGGAAGCGATGTCCGTCTATGGATGGGGATGTACGCTGTAGTGCCGCCTCACGGTAACGGTCTGGCCTGGCACCAGGACAATATGTATACGCATATTCTGGGACACATGTTGAACGGCTTCATCGCTCTGGATACGATCACTCAGCAAAATGCTGGATTATGGCTTGCTCCGCGCTCACATCGACTCGGCCGCCAAGCGAATTTGAATGCACCAGGGGAACATCGTCGTGCTGCGGAACCTGAGAACGGCATGCCTTGCCAACCGATGGCGCCTGGCGACGCGGTGATCTTCCACCGGGAGACGCTGCATGCCAGCAAACAGAACTATACCGACCAAGTACGTCGTGCTTTCGCCTTTCAAGTCGCCTCATCTACTTGTCGTTATGCCGAGACCGGTAAGCTTCTCCTGGATCGTGAGTTGATCTCGAATAGGAAAGTGTAGTCCTCTTATTTAAGCTGACGGCGCCGATCTCTCGGGGTTACTCCCCAGAAGCGTTTGAATTCCTTGTTGAAGTAACTAAGGGAATGAAAGCCACATTCGAAGGCGATATCCGTTACCGACTTACCGCTGTGCTGCAGCATCGATGAAGCGGTCTGCAGCCGCAGCCTGTTAATGAATTCGTTCGGCGTGACACCGGTTACAAGACGAAAGGATCGGTAGAACCACGTTTTACCTAATCCGGATAGTCGAATCATCTGCTCTATATCGGTCTCCTCCGCGAAGTGAGCAAGCAAATACTCGATGGATCGAATGATACCTTCGTGTATTTGTTTCGTTTCCGTTGCGTTATCCATACTCTTATGATAGTAACGGAATATCGCCACGATAATGTCTATCAGGTGTGTCCATTGCTTCGCTTGCCAACCTGGTTCTTGAGAGCGTTCCTCCTGTACCGATGCTTCAGCAGAAGCCCGTACAGTCTGTGCACATACCGAATCAGCTGGAATAAGCGGTGAGAATAGCTCAACGGCATAGAATGGCGCGAGCAGCTTGTATCCTTCTGGAATAAGCCGGATTACAGAAGGCGAGAAGAGCACCATGATCCATTCAACCGGTCTGGCTGAATCACGGGTCAAGTTATAATGAGGTTCGAACGGCCTGTACAGAAACACTTCGCCGGCCTTACCATAATAATCTTGTTTCAAAGTGCGGAAAGTGGCCTCTTCGTTCAAGACAATGCTAATTTCCAACGCATCATGGATGTGGACCTCATGGTCGGTCAAATTGCCGAACTTACGTTTGATGTAAAACTCCCGCTCCAATCGTACATCTTCAAAGTATGGCATGTTCTCACCCCGTTGTAATGTTATCTTCTCCCTCTATAATATAGGAGATAACGGTGTAAGCGACAACTAGCAATATAAATAACCGACCGTGCTACTGACTGGAAACCCAGTCCGCGCACGGTCGGTTTGTTATTGATCTCTAGACGATACCTTGAACCAACATCGCGTCCGCCACTTTCAAGAAACCGGCGATATTCGCTCCAACGACCAAGTTGCCTTCATGTCCGTACTCGGCAGCCGCTTGAACGCTGTTCTGGTAAATATTTCTCATAATCCCATGCAGCTTCGCGTCAACTTCCTCGAACGACCATGACTGTCTCATGCTGTTCTGTGACATTTCCAGTGCAGATACGGCTACACCACCCGCATTGGCCGCTTTGGCTGGTCCGAACAACACGTTGTTGCTATGAAACACTTCAATCGCTTCCAGAGTAGATGGCATATTCGCGCCTTCGGCTACCGCCTTCACCCCGTTAGCAACGAGTGTCTTAGCTGCATGCTCGTCGATCTCGTTCTGAGTCGCACATGGCAGTGCGATATCACATGGAACTGTCCAGATCGCCTGGCAACCTGCAACATACTTCGCACCTGGGTGAAACTTGACGTATTCGCTCAACCGGGCACGTTCTACTTCCTTCAATCGCTTCAAGGTATCCAGGTTAATGCCGGCCTCGTCAACTATATAGCCATCCGAATCACTGCAAGCCACGACTTTAGCACCCAACTGGGACGCTTTCTCGATCGCATAGATGGACACATTTCCGGAACCAGACACTACCACTGTGCTGCCCTCAAGGAACAATCCGTTACCCTTCAACATTTCTTCTACGAAATAAACGGCTCCGTAGCCTGTAGCTTCCGTCCTTGTGAGACTACCACCATACAGCAACCCTTTACCTGTAAGCACGCCCGCTTCGAATCCGTGAATGCGTTTGTATTGCCCGAACATATAGCCGATTTCTCTGGCTCCTACGCCAATGTCACCAGCCGGTACGTCCATATCTGCACCGATATACTTGCCCAATTCGGTCATGAAGCTTTGTGTGAACCGCATAACTTCTCCGTCGGATTTGCCCTTCGGATCGAAGTCGGACCCTCCCTTACCGCCGCCGATAGCTTGTCCGGTCAGCGAGTTCTTGAACGTCTGCTCGAAGCCCAGGAACTTAATGATGCTGGCGTTAACGGACGAGTGGAATCTTAGACCGCCCTTGTAGGGTCCGATCGCGCTGTTGAACTGAACCCGGAAACCGCGATTCACTCTTGTTCGTCCACGATCGTCTACCCAGGGTACTCGGAATGAGACGACTCGCTCTGGCTCTACGATTCGCTCAAGAATGCCGGCTTCCATGTACTTCGGGTGTTTTTCAAAAACAGGTACCAACGACTCCAATATTTCTTGGACCGCTTGATGAAATTCGCTCTCATGGGGATTGCGCAACTTCACCGTTTCGAACACTTCGTCAACGTACTTCCTGGCATCATTCATTCGGTTATTTCCCTTTCCTTCTCCCTTGTTTCTCTAATTATGAGGTGTGAGATAACTAATATTTTAAATCGTTTGGAGATTTTTTTCAATGGCTGACAGTAAATACAATAAACCGTTCTCCTGTAGCCAGAACGGCGGGTCATACATGTATGATTCGTGTATTGAATGTACGAAAATGATACGAAGTAGCCACATACAATTCGTGGAAAACCGGATATACTAAGACTGATCAAACCGCATTGACTACCTCAACCTGCTTCATTCTACCGAAAAAAGGAGTGGTACCTTTGAATCGGTTTCTAATCGCTTTTATCTGCATCGCTAGCTTTCTCGACGCCATATTGACGGATATCGGCTTAAGGCATCAATGGATTGATGAAGCCAATCCGATTATGCGCTACCTGTATGACTACAGCTACATCGCGTTTTATGGCGTCAAGATCGTGCTTCCCTTATCCCTCTTCTTCCTAGCAGCCAAAGTTGGGAAGCGACTGTTCATTCTCCGGCTATCCCGCCTGTCCGCCATCGTATATGTAGGAATATTATTACTGCATTACTATTGGATCTCCACAACTATTAATCTTACAGCTTGAAAATTTGAATGGTGCGCTGTAATTGCGTCACCATCCGCAGCATTTGTTCGGATTGCGTCACGACCGCTTTGACCGAACGCGTCTGTTCGACCATCGATGCTGATACTTGCTCAGTCCCGGCAGCGGATTGCTGTGTGATTGCCGAGATATTTTCCATTGTCCCGGTTATGACTTGTGCGGCGTTGAGCATTTTCTGGCTTTCCCCCGTGAATTCATTCATCCGTTCCGTTATGAACTGAATGCTCTCTACCATCTGGCCGAATACTTTCTCGGTTTCCTCGATCGATTGGCTTTGTCGTTTGGCGATGTCTTCATTGATCTGAATGTTCTGCAAAGCTTGCCGAATGCTGTGTTCGATGTTGCGCACCAGATGGAACACTTCCTTGGCGGATCGGGACGATTGTTCTGCAAGTTTGCGGACTTCAAGGGCTACGATAGAAAAGCCCCTTCCATGCTCTCCAGCTCGCGCCGCTTCGATAGAGGCGTTCAATGAAAGCAGATTTGTCTGCTCGGCTATTTCCGAGATCGTTCTTGTAATTTGACTAATCCCGGCCGCTTCCTTCACCAGTTCGTCAATCGTACCCGACACGTTACTCGTTGCAATAACATTGTGTTTCACACTCTCTGCTTGGCTCTCTACCGCCTTCATTCCGCGCTGCACCATTTCCAGCGTTTGACCGCACCTCCGGTTCATTTCCTTGGTCGAACCCACGTAATCCGTCACTTTAGTCTCAATGTCCTTCACAACCGAGAAACCCTTGAATACGCCTACCGATATTTCGTTCGCACCTGCAGCTAATGTCGTGACCGAACTGGTCGCTTCGATGAGCATTGAATTGATGCCCTCGTTTTTGAAATAGATATCCCGGCTCGAGTCGGCCACGTGCTTGGAGATCGAAGTCGTCTCATTCAGCAGCTCCTTCAATTTGACGATCATGGCGTTGAACGAACGCCCCATTTCCCCCAATGCATCCTTGGAGTTCGCTTCCACCGTCTGCGTGAAATCCCCCTTCGCAATGTTCATGGCGACGCGCGATACGTTGTCAATGGGCTCGGTCAACGCTTTCTCCAGCCATCCCACATAGGGGAAGCTAACCATCATCAGGATCAGGGAGGAGGCGAGTCCGAGTAGGACAGAAACATTCGCAGTGAGCATCAGAATCAGGATAATAATGGTATAGAAACCTACGATTCCGTAGTAGCCTAGCTGCAGCTTGGCTCGAAACGATTGGGACCGGAACCACTCCATGGATCATCGACCTTTCTTTACACGTATTTGTCGTTATTACCAGATGATGAGGTCGACATACCAATTCATCAATCGATCTCCGAAGCACAAACAGACCAAGCTGCCAACTGCTATAAAAGGACCGTATGGAATTGGCGACCTTCGGTCCAGCTTCCCCGAAGCAATAAGGGCCAGACCGATGACGCTGCCCAGCAGGGCGGATACGAATACACAGAGCAGGACAAGCTTGATCCCTATCACAAGCCCGACCAATGCCATCAACCGGATGTCTCCGAAGCCCATAGCCGGTTTACCCAGCATAACTGCTACCATTGAAACACCCAGCAGGATACCCCCGCCTACGAAGAAAGCGACCGCATAGTGCCACAGCGGCAGTGGATGAACGAACAGCCGAATCCCCGTGAATAGCAGCATTGCGGGATAAATGATCTTGTTCGGCAGCAGCATGTATTTCAAATCACTGACCGTTAGGATGAGCAGAACCGACACAAGCGGATAGGCGATCCATAGCTCTTCGGGACGAACGAGGAACGGAAGAGCCGCGAATAGCAACCCTCCGGCTAGCTCGCCGAGTAAATACACGGGTGAGATTCGTACCCCGCAAGAACGGCATCGGCCTCGGCGAATCAACCAGCCCAAGATGGGCAGCAGATCGATGGCGTTCAGTTGACGGCTGCAGCTTCCGCAGCTTGAACGAGGATGGACGATCGACTCCCCTCTCGGCACCCGTATCCCTACTACGTTGAAGAATGAGCCGAACAATGTGCCGGCGATAAACAGCGGGACGATGACGGCCCATACTTGTAAGTCCATGGTGGACGCCTCCTGTTCGTAGCGTGGATGGGCTCTCTAAGGCAGAAAATCGGCCTTGCAGCTCGTAAAACCGCAGCACGTAGCGCTCTAAGGCCGAAAATCGGCCTTACAGCTCGTGAAACCGCAGAACGTAGCGCTCTAAGGCCGAAAATCGGCCTTACAGCTCGTAAAACTGCAGAACGTGGCGCTCCAAGGCCGAAAATCGGCCTTACAGCTCGTAAACCTGCAGCACGTGGCGCTCCAAGGCCGAAAATCGGCCTTACAGCTCGTGAATTGGCAACCTGCATCGTTGTAAGCCGATTTTTTCGGCCTGCAGCCTCGCTGGACGTGCGGGCTAGCGCTGTAAGCCGATTTTTTCGGCTTGCAGCCTCGCTGGACGTGCGGGCTAGCGCTGTAAGCCGATTTTTTCGGCTTGCAGCCTCGCTGGACGTGCGGGCTGGCGCTGTAAGCCGATTTTTTCGGCTTGCAGCCTCGCTGGACGTGCGAATTGCACTTGTCGCTAATCTGCTTTCTTGGCTAATTCGCGCATGTTCATCGGTGCATTGCCAAGCTTATCCTGGAGCCAGGCGCCTAGCTGATTGAATCCATCAATCGACAGGTTAATCGTCTGCTTCTGGTTCCCGCTGACCGTCATTTCAATCGCAATCTTGTTCTCGCTTTCCGTGCAAATAACCAGGAATTGCGACATCTCCCCACTAACCTCTTCGTTCCAATTGCACATGTAGCTGCTGGTGAAGTTTTTCATCGGTTCATTCCCCCTGAATAAGTTAATGATTTTGCCGCCATCTACCGCCTTGAAGCCTCGCTTGCCTGATTCGACAAGTTCCTGTGACTTATTTGAGCTGACCGCACTCTGATCCGTCTCGATCATTGGTTCCGGCACATGTTGGGCCATTTCAAGCGTAATATCGTTCAACTGCTCCAGGCTAAGCTCTAATTCCGACTCTGCTGGTTGTCCAGCGCCAGCGCCTACCTCATCCGAATCTGACCTCGCCGCTGGTCTATCCAGTATAGTCAGAGGTAGCGTAGTCTCGTTCATCTCACTAGGGACGAGCTCTGTCAACGTCTTCTCCACCACCAGCGGCTCCGACTCCTGCACCAGCTCTAGCGACTCCTCCACCACCAGCGGCTCCAGCTCTTGCACCAGCTCCAATGTCTCCTCCACCACCAGCGGCTCCAGCTCTTGCACCAGCTCCAGCGACTCCTCTACCAGTAGCGGCTCCGGCTCTTGCACCAGCTCCAACGTTTCCTCCACCAACTGCAGCTCCGGCTCTTGCACCAGCTCCAGCGACTCCTCTACCAGTAGCGGCTCCAGCTCTTGCACCAGCTCCAGCGACTCCTCTACCAGCAGCGGCTCCAGCTCTTGCACCAGCTCCAACGTCTCCTCCACCACCAGCGGCTCCAGCTCTTGCACCAGCTCCAACGTCTCCTCCACCAGCAGCGGCTCTGCCTCTTGCACCAGCTCTAGCGACTCCTCTACCAGCAGCGGCTCCGCCTCTTGCACCAGCTCCAGCGGCTCCTCCACCACCAGCGGCTCCGCCTCTTGCACCAGCTCCAGCGGCTCCTCTACCAGCAGCGGCTCCGGCTCTTGCACCAGCTCCAACGTCTCCTCCACCACCAGCGGCTCCGGCTCTTGCACAAGCTCCCGCAGCTCCTCCACCACGAGCGGCTCCACCTCGGGCATAGCTGCTTGACTAGTCGCGCGTCGGAACCCATACTTGCGGACAATTTCGTTCACGCGATTCGGCTTGAATGGCTTCATCACATAGCCGTTCGCGCCTGCCTTGAGCGCATCCGAGATGAGATCCTGCTGGCTCATGGCGGAGCAGATCAGCACGACAGCATCCGCATCGATCCGGCGAATCTCCTTCATCGCATCGATTCCGTCCATCTCCGGCATCGTGATGTCCATGAGCACCACATCCGGACGAAGCTCCTCATAGCGCTGCACGGCTTGACGACCGTTCTCCGCTTCCCCAACCACTTCGTGGCCGTATTGCTTCAATATATCGGTCAACATTTTCCGCATAAACTTGGTGTCGTCCACAACTAAGATGTTGAATGACATAGGGAGTTCCTCCTTCATGAATGGTTGCCGCCACCTTATTGGCTGAACTGGATGTCCTTGACAAACACATTGAACGCTTTCGTCGTCGGAATCCCGTCAGGGGGCAAGTCGAACAGATTGTTATCGTAAACGATGTGTAAACGCGAAGAATTCACAGGCTTGTCCAACTGCACGTCAGGAACCGCACCGGACCAAGCCGGACTTCCGGAATATGCGTTCACTGGGCTTCCAATACCGTTGGTAATATCGCCTCTAACTGCATTCAACTCCACGCCTGTGCCACCGTGAATGCCTCCGGTCAAATTCAGCTTGGACATGACGCCATACAGCCTCATACTCTTCTTGGAATAAAAGAAAGCCCGGATTTCTTCATCCCCCTCATTTGTGTTGTTGCCCAATACAATTTCCCCCGATGCGATTACAATGAGCGGAATTTGCGCCGTATCCCCAGTTCTCATCTTGTTAATCGATCGCATCTCCTTCAGCTCCACGTTGCCGTCTACATAGACCGTCCCTTGAAGCCGGGGAATATCGCCGATAATTTTCAAATCACCCTTGATGTACATGCTGCCTTGTGGGAACTCGAATCCGTCATTCAAGATGACGTTCCCGTCCACAGCCATGAACTGCCCACTGTCAAGCGTCAGCTTGCCCCGCAGATCAGCAGCGATCAGGTTCCGATCTGGCGTTCTCACATACAGCGAGCCCCGTTGAATCGTCAGGTTCGTGGAAGCGTCAGCCATCGCCAACACCCCATTGTTGACGAACAAATCCGACTGCGCGGTAGGAGAGGCCGTATTTTTCACGAGAACTCCGCCCTGTACCGTCACCCATTGGTTGTTGAATAACGTGCTTTTGTTCAAGTTGTAGAATAATGTCAGGTCAAGCATACTGGGGTCCGGTTCCTCGAATCCGCCGAGCATGGTCGCAAGGGTGCTGTTCGTCCGGGTAACCGTCTTGTCATGAACATAGCCTTCAATATCGACTGCTACATCGGAATCTAACGTCGGATCTTCCAACGGAAAGTATTGCGGTGCGAAGTAACTCGGTTCCAGCTTATCGTTCGAATCGGCAATCGGCACATTTTCCGTAGACCCGTTAGACTGCGAGAGATTGTATTTCAACGGCTCACCATCTATCCCATCACCATCTACCCGGATAAAGCCCCGAATGGCGGGCAGCTCGGTCTTTACCCCGTACTTACTGCGCGAATTGCCGATGAACAACGCCTCATCCCGAACATGAACATTCCCAGCTTTTACGAGGATATCTCCTATTACGTAAGGTGCTCCGTTCAGCTTGAGATCACCCGTTGACGATACCGGGTACCGGAATACAGGATTAATCGTACTGACGTACACCGTCATCTGCTTCGAGACCAGCTTGTCCGGATTGCCTTCCACCATACCCCGAGACTTGATATCGAACTTGCGGACGAATGGAAAATCGGGATATGTGATCGGCTTCCCCTCAGCTTCCGGATTGCTCATCGTCTGAGCTGATACAATATCGATCCTGTACGTTCCCTTGCGTGCCGATACGACCTCCCCATCGTTGTCGCTCGGATGATCGGGATCGCTGCCCACATGCTTATCGATGTTGGGAAGGATCGCAGTCAATTGCTCCTGTACATTCACAATCTTGCTGCGATAGTCATTCCCGCCTAGTGTTTCGCCATAAGCGACAGCGCCTCGAATCTGGGCCAGCGTATCGTCCAAGCCTTTCTGGGCAATCGCCTCGGCCTGAATGCTTGCTTCCGACGTAGCTGCCTGGATCGCTCCGCCACGCAACACTTCCATCAAAACAAGGCCGAGGATCGTCATCATAACGACAGCCAGCAAAGCAATGACCAGAGCTGAGCCTTCCTCATTGCCAGTTCCGCGTCGCTGGGCAGTGTCGGCCTGATGCATCATGTGCGATCGTTCCTTTCTACTTAACTTTCCTTTTAACTTTCCTTAGTCGCTGCGGAACAACGGAATTTGCGAATCGATCTCCAACTTCGGGCTGTCTGCTGCTTTCAACGATCCGGCATTGCTTCGTGCATATGTCAGTTTCACTTGGACCCGGTCATGACTCGGACTCGCCTCGCTCAAGCTGCCGTCGCTGATCGTGAACCGGCTGCCCAACTGAAACACCCTCTCAGGTGCAGTGCCGCCAGCTGCTCGCACCTCGATTTTGCCCCCGTTGTCCGCGTTCGGCAGCAGCTCCATCTCATATAACTCGATATACGTTTTCGAATCCTGGGATCGTTTGGCATACCGAATCAATTTGTCCTCGGACCCTACTTGCTGCACATAGATCGCATCCTTCAGCTCGGAGATGATCTGGCCGTAGAGGGCATCCCCTTGGTTGCGCATCTGAGTCTCTACGGTAACCCGCTTGTACATCGAGACACCCATGAGCATGAAGGAATACAGAATCGATGCCACCATGCCGAAGATGAATAGAGCCGCCAGCAACTCAATCAAGGTCATGCCTTTTTCATTTGGCCGCATTCGGCGTTACCATCCTTTAACGATGTAAGTATCTAGCGTTGTCGACGATTTCGCCGGAGGGCTGAACGATTCCTCATTCGACCAGTAGACCGTAACGAGCATTTTGGCCAAATATTGGTCGGAGCGGTCACGGAACGAGTCGGTCGCATCCCATCGGCTGGAGCTGTTGTCCAGTTCGACGAGGTAGCGATAGGTCGTTCCGTTAATAACAGTAGCGTTCAACCGATTGTTCAACAAATCAGAGCCGCCTGGCTGGGAGCTGTTCCCTGAATACTTCGGAGCGGATGTGCTGGCAATTACTGCAGCAACCGATTCGTCGTATCCGCTCTTGTAATGATCCCGCAGCTCCGCTGCCTTCAATCGTGCCAGGTTCGCTGCGATGATCCGCCGGCTCTCCTCCGCTGACTTATCCATGGCGGAGGTGAAATAGCCCATGAGCGTAACGCTGAGAATCGCCATGATCGTGACCGCAATCAAGATTTCCACAAGCGACAGCCCATCTTCGTTACTAGTAAGTCGTGCTGAGCGTTGTTCGCCGTTCACCTGCATCCCTCTTCTTAATAACGATTTTGCTCAGTATCGAAGGCGATCACGACAGGACCCGTTACGGTTGAAATCCCCTGATCATCGACCAGCTTCAGGTACACGTAGTACGTACCGACAGTTGTATTCGGCTCTGTCGTCACCGTGAATCGCGAGGCAGGCAGCTTCTTCCATGCAGCCGTATCCTCAGGTGCACTCGCATCTGACTTGATCAAGTAGTACTTATCCTTAACCGTGAATGCCGGTTTGGCATACTTGGCGACTACCGGATGACTTGCCGTCACTTGGATCGTCACAGGACGGTCAGCAATGTCTGTTCCAACCGTATAGTCTACCGGAGTAAGAGAGCCAGTCGGTCCGGGATTGACTACGAAGTAGTCCGGATTCGTCTTGCTCGTCCCGCCGGCTGAAGTCGCTTCGTACTCGATCTGATGCCATCCGATCCGGCTATCCGCCTGCGTGTACCCAGGTACATCACTTAGCTTGAATGAGAATGTATACGTATTACCGATTTGGATCATGCGCCCCGCTCCTGCTGTAATAGCAGATGCTGGTTTGCCGTCAAACCATACCTTGATGTTGGTTACCGGACTGAGCGTTTCCGTGGCGGTTATCGTAATTTCCGCATCTTCCGACGGGTCACCGCTCGTCTTGCTCCAGCTAATGATCGGCCCCGAGCTGTCCAGCGATACCTTGCCGGCAGCTACCGCCCCAAGAATGGGGGTGTTTGCACTGGCGCTGATCGAGTTTGTATAAGCCCTGGCATTGAGGCTGATGTCTTTGCCATCTGGCAACACAACCCCCGTGGCGCTGTTGAATGGAAGCCATTCCCCGTTCCCGATCCGGTATTGGAAGCCGGCGATATAATGGGTCGTGAAATCTTCATTGGCATACACCGTCGATTCGGGCAGCATGAGCTTCGAGCCAGTGAACGCACTGATCGTTCCAGGTCCTTGGTGCCAGCCCTCATCCGAAATGACCGCGCCACTCGCATCCTTCAGAACGAATCCGGTAGGAGCTGTCGGCTTGAGATCCCAGCGGGACTTCGTACCGTCCCTATACGACACCAGCACAATCGAATGCTGATCCGGGTCCTCGAACTTGATGTCGGTCACGGCTGAATTCGTCTCATCGATCGTCCACTGCTTTTCCTTGTCGCCAGTTCGCAGCCGCTGCAGTTCACCCTGGGTGTTCCCCAGATAGATGTTGCCGTATTTATCGATGACACGTATGCTGACCGAGAACGATGTGCCGAAGTTAATGTTGAACTGCTGATTGGCGTCGCATGCATCCTTGTATGTGACCTTCGCATCCTGAATCGGATATTCCCCGGCTGCCGATTCCGGAATGAGCTTCACGGCAAGGTCAATCTTGTCCTGATCGAATGGAAACGGAATGTCGCCCACGTACACCGCAACTTCATGCTTGACCGGGTCGTAAGAAACGTTCGAAGCGTTACCCTCCGGCGCGAGAATGAATCCTTCCGGAATCGGCTGGCGGAGTACAACGCTCGACAGCTTGGCCGGGGCTTCGATCGTCTTCGTAATATTATCGAAGATGGAGGCCAGCTCAGCAGTGGAGCTCGCTTGGTAAGCAACACCCCCTGTCTTGTCGGCGATGTATTGCAGCAGGTCCAAATCGACTTCGTCGGAGCCCGGAAGCGCAAGAGCAATCGTGAACACTTTGATGTGGCTAGCAGCCAGTGCATCAGCCGATGCCTTCGCTGCGTTGGCGGAGCTGACTTCGCCACTCTTTTGCTTGTTGCGGTCGTTCTCATCTGTCCAAGCCGTAGCCTTGCCGTCGGTCAGCAGGATCACCTGCTTGATCGGCTTCGTATCGGCAGCGGTTAACATGTTCTTCGCCTTGGTCAAGCCATCGTCAATATTCGTGCTGCCGCCCGCATCGAAGCTATTGATCGCGCTCTGCACACTTTGATAATCGGTCGTCAAGTCCTTGACCTTCGAAGCAGTGTCGCTGAACTTGATCAGCCCGAGCCGATCGTTCATATTGACCGTCTTGAACTTCTCCGTTAACGTTCGGGATGCCTGTTTCAGGATATCGATCCGAACTGGCGTGCGATTGTCATTCTTGTTCATGTAGTAATCCATACTGCCTGACACATCGGCAACAAACGCCACATCGACCGGGTCGCGCTTCAGCGTAACGGTATGGGTACCGTTCGGATCGAGCGTGTAATTGATCGTCACCATTTGGTTGCGTTCAATACTCGTCACAGGGACACTCCCGGCCCCTACCATCGACAAGCATCCGTTGTCCACCGTCGAATCCGTACCTGCAGCGCCCGCTGGCGGAACAATGGCCGTCAGCAGCATCCCAGCAAGAACGATGGAGCTCATCCTCTTGAACTTGTGTAACCACCTCATTCATTCCACTCCTTCAGGCTTTATAATAGATGAATTACTCGTGACACTACTTTGAAGGCTTCCGCTCGCGTAAGCGAACCTTTCGGGCGGAAGCTTCCGTCTTCATAGCCCCCTACAATTCCGGCGTTAATGACGGTTTGCAGAGAGGTGCGATTCGCTTCTGTCAGGCTAATCGTATCGTTGAATGAGATTGCCCCGTCTTTCAGAGTCACCCCATACTTCAGCAAAATTCGGCTGACCAGTTCTACCATCTCCATGCGGGTAATCGACATATCTGGTGCGAAATTCAGGTCGACAGGGTTTTTGTCCAACAAACCGAACCGCTGAGCKGATGCGATCATTGGACCGGACCAATGCGAACCAAGATCCGCATACCCTGACACGGCGATGTTGGACGGATCGAGACCAAGCGACTTGACCAACAGCGTGACGAACTCCGCCTTCGATAACGTCCGATCCGGGCGGATCGTCTGGTCCTCATACCCTTCTATGACCGATTTCTTCATCAGGTCGAGAATATCTTCCCTGGCCCAGTGCGCTTCTGCATCAAGAGGGACATTCGGGACGGCTCGCTCCTTGAATTTCTTCAGTGTTGGTACAACATCAGGGATGTCGGTTGCTTTCTTAACCGACCCCGGTACGGCTGTTACAGCGCGATTCGGATCCTTGAAGGCGATTCCGTACACGTTCAGTGCTCCGTCGGCTGACACTTTGGAACTGCCAGACAGGGCCGCTTCCGCATCGGTCGGAATATTCGCCCAAGGGAACTTGCCCAAGTACGCTTTCGTACGATACATTTCTTGCGTTGGGCTTTCAAAATAAGCATGAATCGTCTCCTCTACATCAGTTGCATGGAATTCAAGACGACCTGATGCATTCACCCGTATCTCGTCCCAGAACACAAGGAGATCATTGTAATCCCGAGCCATAACACCGGTCCATATCCGGACATTCGCTCCCTTGGCATCCGCCTGAGTGACGACCGCATATGGCTCCTTGGAAAGCACCATGCCTGTCTGCCACCCACTCGGGGATAGGGTCATCGTATCGTATTGCTTGTTGCGGTCTTCATAGTCGAGGCCCTGCACTTGAGCGAATGGACTGCTCGTTTGAACGCCCTGCGCCGCGCCAACCAGAACGGCGGGCTGCGTCATCATCGTGACCGCGGCGAGCGTTGTAAGTATGATCCGTCCGAGCTTGCGTTTCATTTAATCCTCTCCTATGCTCATTTCGTATTCCTTGATCGCGTCCCGGTGTATTAACCCTTCTTCGACCAGCTGCTTCAGGCTGGATACCATCGTCTGCATGCCGATCTGGCGGTTCGTCTGAATGACAGATTTGATCTGATAAATTTTCTCCTGACGAATCAAGTTCGCGACAGCCGGTGTATTAATCAGAATTTCCAACGCCATGGCTCGCCCCTTGCCGTCTATCCGGGGAATGAGTCGTTGTGACAGTACACTGATGAGTACCGATGCCAGTTGAACACGGATTTGCCGCTGCTGCTCGGTAGGGAATACGTCAATAATCCGGTCTACCGTCTGTGGCGCATCAGGCGTATGCAGGGTGGCCAAGACGAGGTGGCCTGTCTCGGCTGCTGTAATCGCTGTCTTAATCGTCTCCAAGTCACGCATCTCTCCGACCAGAATAACGTCGGGATCTTGACGAAGTGCCGCTCGGAGCCCATTGGAGAATGACAATGTATCGATGCCGATTTCCCTCTGCGCGACCAGGCAGTTCTTACTCGGATGAATATATTCAATCGGATCTTCCAGCGTAATGATATGCTTCTTCTGCGTTTCATTAATAAAATCGATAATCGAGGCGAGTGTCGTAGACTTCCCGCTTCCGGTCGGTCCGGTAACGAGCACGAGCCCTTGATGCTTGTGCGCGAACTCCCGGACTAGATCCGGCAAGTTCAGGCTGAACAAGGACGGCACCGTTGTAGAGAGGACACGGAACACCATATTGATGGACCGCTTCTGCTTAAACACGTTGCCCCTGTACCTGGACAGGCCCGGGAGCTCGAAGGAAAAATCGACTTCTCCCTTCTTCGTTAACTGCTCGTATTGCTCGTTCGTCAATATTTCCTTGGCCATCCGAAGCGTATCTTCCGGGCGAAGCACGGTATCCATCACTTTCATCAGCTTGCCGTGCAGCCGCATGAGTGGTTCCGTTCCCGTATTGATGTGCAAATCCGAAGCCCGGGACTCGTAAGAAATATGCAGCAGGTCCTTGAGCGATAGTGCTTGTGATGTGCCAGGTGCCACCGTGTTCATCTGCGTTGTCCTCCCTTCCTCTTGGACGAATTGGACTAGTACCTAGTAAAGCGGGTTCGTTTTCCCCTCAGGCTTGCTATACAGAACAGGGAGCGGTGTTTTGAAAAACTTTTGCAGCCCCGGTGCATAGTACGACACTAAAGAGACATTGACCGTCACTTCCCGCTTCGCTGCATTCAGCTTGACCGGAGGAGCCGCCTTGACCGCGAACGATAACTTGTCTACTTGCAGCAAGCGTTGCGACGTTTCCAGTTCCTCCAGAAACCGGTGAATTTGCTGATAGTCGCCCCTGGCGGTCGTGTTCAGCTTGATTGGAATGGCTAGCGTCTGCAATGCTGCTTGGGCGGCTGTCGCTGGATCGCCTGCTTTGGCCGGCTGGGCCTGGCTTTGTCCCGGTTGCTCCGCAGCCTTGCCTATTTCGAAATTGTAGCTGGCGAGCGGCATCTTGCTAACCACTTCCAGCATCCGTACATCACGGATCAAGCCTTCTATATCCGGCACATCCGGGATACGGCTGCGCGTCTTGGACAAGTTGACTTGCTCTGCCCCCGCTAGAGCACTAACCCCTTCTGACCGTTTGTTCAGCGTCTCCAGCTCTTTCCGTTTCTGCGTGAGCAGCCGTTCCTTGGATTCCCGTTCGCTTTTCAGCGGAGCAATGAAGTTGATGTACACCATCACGAGCACTAACGCTAACACGACGGAGGCAATAATCTGGTTTCTTTTGCTGCTCAATATGCCCATTTGTTCTCCTCAACCTTTCTTGCCCGTATCCGTCTTGTACTGCAAGTCGAACGTCGCTTGAATGACCGGCAACGGTACATCCGCAGCGACAGGCGCGTTCTTATCTTCCGCTGCAACCGCAATCTTGGTCATTCCGCTCGCTGAGATGTAGTTGAAGCTGCTGGACGATTTGGCTGCTTGCATGAACGAGACGACATCTTCGGTCGTTGCGAAGTTGCCGGTTACTTTCAACGTATTGCCGTCTCCGAACGAGAGCGTGGTCAGGTTGGAAGAGAGCGGCATTAGCGCGGTAAGCTTGTCCAGCACTTCCGTTGCCCTCGGACGGGAGGAGCTAATCGCCTGCGGCAAGGCTATGAAATCCGCCACGCCTCCAGCTGTCGGCGAGCTAGCCAGCTTCGCCTGCCCTTCCTTGATCTGGGCATTTACTTTCTCCAGCGCCGCATTCGTTGCTTTGATGTCCGATTTCATTTGAACGTACATCCAGCCCATCCCTGCAACGATAACGGCGATGAGGGCGATTCCTACATTTCGCAGCAACGTGCTGCTGCCAGTCTGTTCCTCTTGCCGCTGCTGCAGCAAATTAATCTCGATCGACATCATCCGCTCAGTCGTTGCACTCATCGCGCATTAGGCCCCTTTCATCGCCAGCCCTACCGGTACGGCGTAGGCATGACAGGCAGAATCTTCGTTTTGCAGCACGGATTGAAGCGGGAATTCGGCGATTTCACCGGTCAAGGCCCCTTCCAAGTGTTCGGGGAGCGCCTGAATCCACTCGTGGTCGCCAACCAGGTAGATGAGCTGCACATCCTGCTGATCCGTGGAGACGGTATATTGGAAATAGTTCATGACCCTTCCAAGCTCCATGGACAAGTTGCGGCCGTAAGCGGCAATCTGATCGGTTCCGGTGTCCAGGAAGAAGCTGGTGTTGATCTGGATAGACCGGAAGAACACCGGGATGCCGTTTACGAATATGCTGATATCCGCATGATCAGGCTCGACATGTAGAAGCATGAAACGTTCTTTTAACGTGGAACCGGTCTGACGAGCAGATCGGACGAGCATGCGATGAAGGGCCAGCGGTGCCAGATCCACGGCTATCGGGACTAGGCCCGATTTCTTGACGACATGTGTGTAGCTCTCGACCACATCCGCCGGAGTCGCGAAGATAAGCACTTCCTCCTGTGCGGATATCTTGGACGACTTCTTGCCGCCTTCAGCGGCAGCAGCCGCTGCGGGCTCCTTCGGGGCACCGAGCCGAACGAAGTCGAATACCGGGTTTTTGAACGGCAACTGCTGTCCGCCATGCAGCTCGACGTCGATCATGTTGCGAAGCGCTTTATCTTTTAAAGACGAGAAGACCGATTTGCGGAGAATGACGTTGGACATCGGGACCGTAACGTTCACGTTCGCACCCTGCAGCCCAACCTGCTTCACCAATGATTCGATCCGGCCAATGACCGACTCTTCGTCCATGAATTTTCCATGTTTGATACTGCCTTTATCCAGCGCGATCGTATGCCGCTGGGTCACGACGATTTCCTGGGGGGCGTTCATGATTTCCACTAGCTTGGCATCCGTATCCGATATTTGCATCCCGTATGTATACTTACTCGTCTTCCTCCCGAACATTGCGGTGACTCCTCTCAGGTTAAGCGTTGAAGTAAGGACGCGCCGCCGAGGCGGCGCGCTTGTTGGGGTTAGAGCCTCTGATGCTAAGGTGTTGTAGGTGCTGTTGGCGTTTTGCTTTCTTCGACATAGCCGGACTTCTCGATATTGGCCTCGGACGTCAAATCCGCGTATTTTTGAGTTCCGAACAGCGTGACTTGATATTGGAAGTTGCCATTGGCGTCCTTGGAGACGTGCACGTACGATACCGATGCTGGTGCGGACACCGATACCGGAGGTGTTGCCGTTGCAGCCGCAGCACCTTCAACGTAAGTATTAGGCTTGTTCGATGGATCTTTCGGAATCAATTCCAGATACCCTTTATCGTTCAGGTCTTTCAATGTCAGATCAAGCGTAGCGGCGCCCGCTAAAGATACACCCTCGTTGGATACGTACAATCTGGCCGCATCAATAATCATATGCGCGTTGGAACGGTGTGCGTTGATGCGAGTCTTCTCGATAATGGATCCGATAGATGGAATCGCGATAGCAGCGATAATGGCGATGATTACGATAACCGCGAGCAGCTCGATCAGAGTCAAGCCTTTCTCGTTCTTCAGTACTTCACGAAGTGAAAGCTTACGTGCGCGCAACCTTTGTAACCCGTTGTTGTCCATTACGATCTCGTTCATTGAATTCCCACCTCTTCGATTGGTATGAGTATGTACTTGCATTTGACTAGCTTCAACCGTGTGAAGATCCCCTGCTGTTAACCCTTGTGACATTTGTCTTGTTCACCCCCTTTCAAGGATGGATTCGATAAGCTCTGTATGATTACAAATAGTTATCGTACATTTTAAACATCGGGCTCATGATCGCGGCTACGATGACCCCGACAATGGCGGAGACGAACAATAGCATGAGCGGCTCGATGACAGCCTTCAATCGGTCAACGCTCTGATCCACATCCGCTTCGTAGAAGTCTGCGATCTTGGCCAGCATGTTGTCCACTTGCCCGGTCTCTTCCCCGATCATCAGCATCTGCACGACCATCTTCGGGAAGATACCGCTTGTCGCGAACGGCTCGGACAACATCTTACCTTGCTGCAGACTCGTCTTCGATTCTCGAAGCACCTTCGCTACGACCCGATTGCCTACGACTTTCTCCGTCACGTCCAACGCTTGCAATACAGGCACGGCGCTCACGAACAACGATGACAATGTACGGGCCAACCGCGCCACCGCGGCTTTCTTCAAGATAATGCCGAAGATCGGCAACCGGAACTTGATGCTGTCAATCCAATACTTCCCTTCCTCCTTGGCGTTCAATGTCCGGAACAATAAGCCAAGTCCGATCAATCCAGCCAGGAACATCCACCAATATTCCACAATGGCATCGCTGGAAGCCATTACGAACTTGGTAATCATCGGCAGCTCCGATCCCTGCTCGAGAAACATATCTGCAAAGGTAGGAACGATCTTGATTAACAGGAAGATGACGACTACAACTGCGATTATCAATACGATGATCGGATACGTCATGGCCGACTTGACCTTCTGAACCGTCTTGTGCTCCTTCTCGTAATGGTCGGCCATCCGGTCCAACACATCATCCAGATTCCCGCCGGTTTCACCGGAGGCGATCATATTGACGAACATCTCCGGGAATACCTTCGGATGGTCGCCCATCGCCTTCGATAAATTATGACCGCTGCGGATTTGCTCCGATATGTCACCCAGCGCGATCTTCAAGTACTTGGCCGTTGACTGATCCTCGAGAATGGTGATCGCTTGATCGATCTGAATCCCTGCTCGAATCAAGGTGGCGAACTGCCGGCAGAAGATTACGAAATCTTCCAGCTTCACCGCACGGCCGAAGTGAATTTCCTTGTCCATCGCGGTGGCACTCTTCTCCTGAATGCTGCGGATGATCATCCCCCGGCCGCGGAGCTCTGTAATCGCCGTTTGCTTGTTCTGGGCTTTCAGGTTGCCCTTCAGCTTCTTGCCGCTCTCGTTCACGGCTTCGTATGCGAAATTCGCCACGATCGTTTCACCTCAGTACGTACGAATATCGTGAATTGTTGATCCTAGGGCGAGCACCGATGTTACTCGTCGGACACGGCTTTCAATACTTCCTCTACGGACGTATGGCCGTCGCGTACCTTCATGAGCCCGTCATACAGCATGTTCCGGAATCCGTACTGGGACAAATGCTGCTCCAGCTCATTGACAGGCCGATTCTGCACGATGAGCCTTCGCAGAGGCTCGTCCACGACAAGCACTTCATGCAAAGCGAGCCGGCCGCGGTAACCCGTTTTGTTGCACGTCCCGCAGCCCTTGCCGCGCGACACCATGATGGCGCTTTCGCCAGGCTTCATCGCTGGTGTTCGAGCGAGCCCTCCGCCAGTACCCGTATGAGCGAGCCGATGTTCCTCGGCGCTAACGAGTCCGTGCGTCTCGAACAGTCTCAGCTCTTCATCCTTGACAGGTGCCAGATGAGCGCATTCACGGCATACCCGACGGACGAGACGCTGGGCCACGATGCATGATAAGGAGGAAGCGATCAAGTACGGATCAATGCCCATGTCGACAAGTCGGCTTATCGTGCTGACGGCACTGTTCGTATGGATCGTGCTCAGCACCAAGTGTCCTGTGAGCGAGGCGCGTACTGCAATTTCCGCTGTCTCGGCGTCGCGGACCTCCCCGACCATGACGATGTTCGGATCCTGACGCAAGATGGATCGCAGTCCGGAAGCGAATGTCAGCCCGATCTGCGAATTAACCTGAACCTGGGTGACCCCGTTCATCCGGTACTCCACTGGATCTTCGACCGTAATGATCTTCACATCGTCGCCGTTCAGCTGGCTTAATGCGGAATATAGCGTAGACGTCTTCCCGCTCCCGGTCGGTCCCGTTATGAGGATGATGCCGTTCGGCCGTTGGATCATCTTGTCGAACTTGAGCAGATTGACTTCGCTTAAGCCGAGCTCGGCGATCTTCTTGACGCCAGCCGACTGGTCGAGAATCCGCAAGACGATGCTTTCACCATGCACGGTAGGCAGTGTTGATACCCGGATGTCGATGCGACGGTTGTCGACCTGCATCTGGATGCGCCCGTCCTGCGGAAGGCGGCGTTCCGCAATGTTCAGCTTGGATATGATCTTCAGCCTCGCGGTCAGTACACCTTGCATATGCTTCGGCAGCGCTTTCTCCGTTCGCAGCACACCGTCGATCCGATACTTGACGATTAATTGCTTCTCCTGTGGATCGACGTGGATGTCGGACGCCTTCTGCTGCACGGCGGACTGAATGATCTGATTGACCAACTTGACGATCGGAGAACCTTGGTCGTTCGCCTCCTGCTCCTCATCCTTAATCTCCAGCTTATCGAGGTCCACCATCAGCTCTTCGACGGATTCCTTCAAGCCGTAGTTCCGGGTAATCGCCTGTTCCACTTCCGACCGAATGGCAATGACCGGTTGCACGCTCATATTCGTCGCCATACGTATTTCTTCGATCGCGTCATAATTCAGTGGATCGACCATCGCTACCTTGATCTTGCCGTTCTTCCGTTCGATCGGGATGACGCAGTGTTTGCGGGCGAGCGATTCCGGAATCAGTTGCACCGTATTCATGTCGAGTGCAGTCTCGAACATGTTGACGACCGGGAAACCTAACTGGAATTCCAGCACTTCCACAAGCTGTCTCTCCGTAATCAAGCCTTTGTCGATCAGGATCTCGCCCAGCTTCTTCCGCGTGTGCACCTGCTGTTTGAGTGCTTGCTCGAGCTGCTCCTCGGTAATGAGTCCATTCATAACGAACAGCTCACCTATGCGCATAAGGGGTCCTCCTTCCTGGGGTACATGGGTTTCGTTTATTTCAACTCGTCCGGATTAGGCCCTCGAGCGATGACCACCGGGCGCGGTGCATAGAAGTCTTTGGCCAACAGAACCGTCTTCCCATCATGGTTCATGTCACCATACACCTTCACGAGTGTGCCGGCCATTCCTTCGCTGCGTCTCACTTCCCCTTTACCGACTAGTGTAAAATCCGTAAGCACCAGTCGTTCAGGGGTAAACGATTCTTTACTTACCGTAATCTTGGGAGCCTTCCACGATGCAGTCGGTGAACCATTGAGCGTGACGGTCGGAGTCTCACCGCTGTAGATCACCCCTACCGTTACTGGAAAGTCGAACGAATTGTAGAACGTGAAGTCCTGCTTGTTCGGTTGAAACTCCACATCGAACCCGGATGCTGCGTAAGTTGGCTGGTCCTGATGTGGAACCCGCTCCCCTACTTGTATTCCAGCTCGTACGACAGCCTCATACAGCAATCCGGCAATATGCGAGAGCTCGTCTTCCTTCTTCTCAGGAATTTTCGATTTGAGTGCTTCGGTGAACCATGTATTGTATGAGAACAGCTTGCCCGGTTCCAGCTTGATTGCCGAAGCCAACTCCAGCCATGCTTTCTCATTGGGGCTCACAGCTACAGAGCTTTGCACTTGAGACAGCAGTTGGAAGCTGGTCGCATTCGTATTCGCCGGATTGGGTCGGGACGATGTTGCTGCTGGTGGCGAAGACGATGGAATTGGCGTTGCAGGTGCAAGTGATGCGATTGGCGTCATGGTTGGTGATGGTGATGCCGATGGCGCTGCTGAAGCGGCCGTTACAGCAGGTGTTGCTTTTACGGGCACGTTCACAGGTGCGATTTCCTGGGTAGTCTTCCAAAACATCAAGTTTTGCAAATTTTTGTCGGAATTCCATTGAACGAATCCTGTTGCGGATAACCCGTATACGGTTACAGTACCGACTACACCGATCAGAACAACCCATTTGACTGGCTGCAGGATGATGTTCTTTCGTCTCTGTCTCATCACGTTCCGTCCTTCAAAGCTCGACATATTCCCGCCCTATTCGGTGGGTGCCTCCAATATAACTGCAAATTTCTACAGCGCAAATTATACATACACATTATTCCGATCTACCTAGTGCACATGAAGTAATTCAACTGCAATACAAGTGATAGCCCTATCTGCATAGGTCTTCTTGAATATTCGCAACTGCAACCGAACAACAAAAAGACCGATTCCCGGTCACCCCCTACAATATGGGCTGCCGAAATCGGTCTTACCTGACTATATGGCGCCTAGTACGCGCAATATTAATGAGGCCTTGGAGTTCACCTTAAGCTTGCTGTTGATCTTCGTCACATAGACCCGAACCGTGTTCTCACTGATCCCGAGCACTTTGCCGATCTGCTTGTAATCATAATCCAGCAGCCAGTATGTGGCGATTTCCTTCTCCCGGAACGTCAGCTTGAACGCCTTCAACCGCTCCTCCAAGATTTCCTCGACAAACCATGTCTTGCTCTGCAGCTCCGTCTTTCGAATCTCATATTCCATGCTGAGCGCAATCGACTCAATGCAAGGATACAGGAACGGAGCAGACACGTCCTGAAAAGCCGACAAAGCCAAGTAGCCTACGCAATGATTGTCCGAATTGTGAATCGGCACGCACATCGTCACCCAGTCATGCATCGTATCTAGGTAATGGTCTTCACCATGAATCCATACTGGACGCTGCAGTTCTATTGCCGCCGATACAGCGTTCGTACCCGCACTTGTGAGCGAGAGGGCCGAACCGATCCCGATATTGTTAATGCTAGCTGCGTTCAAGATGGACCGTTCATCCCCATTCATGTGCAAGATGACTCCGTTGCTGTCCGTTACCATCAGGAGATTAGGGAAATAAAAGGCGTTACTTTTGAGCAGGCCCTGCTTCTGAATCACATCCATTAGCTGCTGATTTTTGGCAATGAGCCGCTCCATCATTTTACCTTGCACACGAAATCGCACCCGCATCGAATCTCTCTGTACCCCATTTTGAAACGATTTTTCGTGGAATTTGACGATTTCCTTACTCGTTATGCCTACCTTCTGAACAAAATCCTCGGTTCGAACCTCTTCTGCAAAAACCTTCATCGTCTCACTCACTTTTCTATCGATTTTGGAGTGCTCCGGGACATTCGTGAGGAAGAAGCCATGATCGTGTCGTTTAGGCTCGAATGCTATTACATTTGATTACATGAGCCCGGATGACAATAACTATAAGGCCCCTCCCCTATCACTTGGTATAGTACAAAGGCATTAATTATTACAAGATAGTATCCTTGCACTATGGAATGCATAACGCTTGACGAATATCTATGCTATTAGAATCCTGTCCGTGTTCGATTCGTGTCCTTTAGGCCCTGTCTTTCGAACGAATTCGTAAGAATCACGCATCCGTACACCATTAGAGGAGTTGGCTCTATCCTGCAACCTGGAGGACCTCCGGCATACGACTTCCGTCCACCTTATAAGTAATTTCATTCTATACACCCGGCAAATGCGTCGATACGTATCGAGACTTCCATAGTGGTGCAATCCTCTCAGAAATAAGATGGTACTATTGGGTCGAATATCATACCTCCCGGCTATGTATGGAAATTCGCTAGTTCGCCTATGGTATGATACGGGTAGAATGTTTACAGGAGCGAGCGTTTCCCGGGCTGAACGGACTACGCTCAGGAGGAGATTATGCAGCCTTTTACGTTTCGAGCCAATCATTATCCAGAATTGCCTGGATGCTATCTGATGCTGGGTGATGCCGGTCAGGTGCTCTACGTGGGGAAGGCCGTCAACTTGCGATCTCGCTTATCCTCCTACTTCCGAGGGAAGCATGACCGTATCAAGACCGCTAGACTGGTTCAACAAATTCGTGAGATCGAGATTATGATCGTTTCGAACGAGAACGAAAGCCTCACGCTGGAACGCGAGTTAATCAAACACTATGTTCCACCCTTCAATCGAGCCATGCGTCGAGGCCCATCTGTTCTGCCTTACATCGCCGTCTCATCTGAAGATTTACCTAGATTGACCGCGATCGATATCGCTAGATTCGAACATTCGAACTTCGAAGGGGCAAGTAACGGTACGAAAGGGGATACCGCTTTAATCGGTCCTTTCCCCAACGTTCCCTACAGGAACATCGTGCTGGAGCATGTGATCGGATCATTTGGTCTCCCCACCTGTTSACCAATGGAAGACCGGATATGTCTGCGTTTCTATCAAAAGTTGTGCAGCGGAATATGCGAGAACCGAATCACTCAAGCCCAATACAGCGATGCTGTGAGAGCTGCATCAGAGCTCCTTGTTCAGCCTGAAGCGATTCTCGAACATATGCGTGCCAAGATGGAGGCGTATGCCGAACAACTCCACTTCGAGCATGCCCTGCAAGTGAAGAAGCAACTGGAAGCCTTGGCCCGAATGAACGAGAAGCAAAGCGTGAACCGCCCAAGCCGGAAGCGGGAAACGATCGTTTGGATTGGGGGAGCACACGGGCTTATCGCTCAACTGGAAGAGGGTACATTGCGGAGCAGGTTTGTATTCGTATCCCTCCCGGGAGACTTGAGCCTGGTTACTGCTATTGTTCAACTGCTTGAACATGTATGGATGGATACACGTCCTTACGAAATCATTACCAATGCAGGAAGTTTGGACCCTCTCGTTCTGAACGAAGCTAGGGTCAGCAATCCGAATATGCGGTTAATCTCACCGAAAAAGGGGCGTAAACGCGACCTGTTGGATATATGTCGAGTGAATTTCGAATATAGGGTGAAGGTGAAGTTGGGGGAATAGGAGGATAGCAAGGATAAACGCCTAACGGCGTCCTTTGACGCCGTGCGTTTGCCGAGACGATGAACAATCAGCGAAGTTATACTTTCTGAATCGTTAAAAAAGCTCCCGCAGGAATGGTTACCGTCGGGAGTTCCTATTTGTATTCCTCTATACCGCTGGCGGCTCCATTCCCATCTGAATCCATTCTTCCCGGGAAGGTCCGAATACGCCTGGAACTTGCAATCCAGCTTGACGCATCAACACAGTCATTTGGCCTCGATGGTGAGTCTGATGGCCGATCAGGATTTGCAAGGTCAGCCCCTTCGGCCATTGCTCGCCATACATGTCGCAAGTCTCATTCAATGTGGCGTCCGACCAATTCCTGTTAAGTGATTCCAGCACCGCCTGGCTAGCTTGACGATACCCATCGGCAATTACTTGCGCAGAAGTTGGCACAGGCGCATCGTGATGAGGCGCATCGAACTCCAAGCCAGTGCGGGACAGCATCTCATGGACGGATGTGACGATATGCCAGGCGAGTCGTCCGAGTGTTCGCCCTTCCGTAGTTACTTCCTGTGCCAGTGAAGCATCATTGAGCACATCCATCAGCTTCTGCGTATTCGCGCTCTCATTTTTCCAATCCTGGGCAAACATTTGAATCGACGTATACATGTTTGTTGCCTCCCTGATCATCCATAGAATATAGTGGTTCCTCTGTATAGTTCGACACGAACATATATTCTCCTCCTGCATGCACAAATATACATAAAAACTTTTTTTCTAAAAAGACAAATACGGATAAGTGCATAGTCGAACTTATCGCTTGTATAATTCGCTCAAACGGCTACAATAAACTTGTTATCATAATGAGGAGGGATTGACATGAGTAAAATTAAAGTTGCTATTATAGGCTGCGGCACAATCGCCAACAGTGCGCATATCAGATCATACTTGGGGAATCCGGATGCGGAGATCAAATACTTTTGTGACATTAAGAAGGAACGTGCTGAGAAAGCAGTGAAAGACTACGGCTGCGGTGAAGCGGTAGAAGATTATCATGTCGTCTTGAACGATCCTGAGATCGAAGCGGTATCGATCTGTACACCGAACAATGCACATGCCAAGATTTCAATCGATGCCCTTCGCGCCGGCAAGAACGTGCTCTGCGAGAAACCAGCGGCCAGAACTTATGCAGAAGCATTGGAAATGCAGAAAGTGCAGCATGAAACCGGCAAAGTGCTGAACATCGGTGTCGTGAATCGATTCAACACCGGCGTTAACCGCATCAAGAACATGATTCAGAACGGCGAGTTGGGCGAAGTATATCATGTCTATATCAGCTTCCGGTCGCAGCGTTCGATTCCAGGGCTCGGCGGAGCCTTCACAACCAAGGCGATTGCCGGAGGCGGCGCGCTCATCGACTGGGGCGTTCATTTCCTAGATGTCGTCATGTACTGCACGGGTGATCCTCTGCCGAAGACCGTGTCCGGACAAGCTTACAGCAAGCTGGGCCGAGAGATGGAGAATTACACATACGTCAACATGTGGGCCGGACCACCTAACTACGAAGGCACTTACGACGTGGATGATTTCGTTACGGGCATGATTCGTACGGAAGGCCCTACGATTACGTTGAACGGCGCCTGGGCGCAAAACATCGGCGTGGACGAAATGTACATCGACTTCATCGGCGACAAGGCGGGAATCCGTTTGCAATACGGCAAAGATTTCAAAGTATACGGCACAAAGGATGGAGCTTTGATCGAGACGACTCCTACCTTCAAGTCGAAAGAAATGTTCCAGAACGAGATCGACGCATTCGTGAATTGCGTGAAGACTGGGGAGAAGGCACCTTCTCATATCGACACCGTCATCGTATCGTCACAAATTATCCAAGCAATCTACGATTCTTCCGAGCAGCACAAGGAAATTTCACTCAACTAGGACCGGAGGCGATTCGGAATGAAAACGATAGGGTTCATCGATTATTTCCTCGACGAATGGCATGCGAACAAATACCCGGAATGGATCGAGCAAGCGTCGGGCGGACAGCTCAAGGTCACTTACGCCTACGCTATGATCGATTCACCAAGCGGCCTGGATAACGCCACCTGGTGCCGTAACAAAGGGATCGAGTTGCTGGAGTCGATTGAAGAGGTCGTCGCCAAGAGTGATTACTTGATCGTCCTCTCACCTGACTATCCGGAGTTCCATGAACAGCTGGCCATGTTGCCGCTGCAATCGGGTAAGCCGACTTACGTCGACAAGACGTTCGCTCCGGACCGGAAGACAGCGCAGTTGCTGTTCGATACGGCTGCTGCGCACAATACGCCGCTTTATTCGTCATCGGCTCTGCGTTTCGCAGCCGAGTATACATCGGTGGAACGCCAAGCTATCCATGCGATTCAGAGCATCGGGCCCGGCCGATTCGAGAACTACTCGATTCATCAGATCGAGCCGATCGTCTCCCTCATGGGCAGCGACGCCGTTCGCGTCATGTCCCTCGGCACGAATCAATCGCCGGCACTTCTGATCGAATTCACGGATGGCCGGCAGGCAACTGTTCGACACTTCAGCGGTGATGCCCCGTTCAGCTTGGCGATTGAATATGACTCGAAGAACTCAGCAATCGTTAAGGTAGCATCGAACTTTTTTGCCTTGTTTATCGACAATCTGTTGCAGTTTTTCGAATCAGGCCAACCTACAGTCCATTCGGACGAGACGATTGCCGTCATCACGATTATCGAATATGGCCTTATTGCGATGCAGACACCTTATACGTGGATCGAACTTCCTTAAGCGTTGCTGGAATGACTTTAATGGACTTAACAGAAGACCGCAGTAGCGATTCGTCGCTGTTGCGGTCTACGTGTTTTGGCCCAGCTATGATACAATTCTCCTAATACAGATAAATACGGGAGAATTCAATGAACGAAAAGAAACATGCCGGCTGCCTCTTTCACTTCGACAACGTGTTTGCCAAGGGACAGATGACGTTCGGCGGTATCGAGCTGTACCAGATCGGCGAAATATGCTGCGAATGCGGGCATGAGATATTACCGCACAAGCAGTTTTGCCTCGAACTTAGCTGCATTGTGTCCGGCAGCGGTTATTTCTATATCGACGATACGTGTATCAAGGTTAGTGAAGGAGACATTATATTCAATAACATCGGACACACTCACTCCATCCGTACTGACGCTTCCAGCATGCTGCGTTTCGTCTATATGGGCTTCATGTTTCAGGTTGAGGCGGGGGATAAGTTCGGGAGCATCCAGGCGTTTCTGCAATCCGCTCCTTTTCACCATTCGAAAGATACATACAGTCTAATGATTCCGTTCCTGCGGAACATCGACGAATTTTATGCGCAGAAGCCGTTTTCCGAGATCATGATTCAGAACTATCTGGAGGAGATTATCGTCCTCGCCTATCGATCTTTCACAGAAGGAACTGGCAAAGTGACCCGGTACGCTCCGCAAAAATCGACGCATTCGGTCGGCTATACGGTCTATTCGGTCATTCGGTACGTCGAAACCCATATTTTCGAGCTCAAGAGCATTCGGACGATCGCAGATGAATTAGGCTACAGCTACACGTATTTATCGCATACGTTCAAGAACAAGACAGGTATGACGCTGCAGCGTTACATCAATCACAAGAAAATCGAGAAAGCGCTGGAACTGCTCAAGTATGGTAACATTCCGGTCAAGCAGGTGGCAGCCCGTCTTCATTACGAGACGCTGCAGTCGTTCAGCAAAGCGTTCTCGCGCATCATGGGCTACCCCCCTTCTCAATTCGTTGCGATGCAGCGCGAGGAGAACGTGTGACGACACAACTATATGATTGAATCATACTGCAATTGTTTATAATTGGGGTATTAAGGATGGTGAAGCTCATGGATCGGAACCCTGAAGATCAAGGCAGACGCATCGCCAAACAAGAGAAAAGGCTAATTGTCTTATGTATCGGTGTCGCAATCGTCATGCTGCTTTCCCTATCACGTCACTTGTTCTCCTAGCTTACATCATGCATTTGCTTCACTAATAAGGAGGCCTCCCGCTATGCTCTCCAGCTTCTATGATCCGGTTGTCTATAGCCGACTGCTCACCTCACTAACGCTTGGGTTTCATATTATATTCGCCACAATCGGTGTCGGTGTTCCACTACTAATCGCTCTTGCCGAGTGGATCGGCATCAAACGGAACGATCCGCACTACTTGCTGCTCGCTCGCCGCTGGGCTAGAGGCTTCGTTATTACTGTAGCGGTAGGCGTAGTCACCGGGACCGCCATAGGCCTGCAGCTCAGCCTATTATGGCCCAGCTTCATGCGTGTTGCCGGCCAATCGATCGCTCTTCCCCTGTTCATGGAGACGTTCGCCTTCTTCTTCGAAGCGATCTTCTTGGGCATCTACTTGTACACATGGGACCGGTTCAAGAGCAGAATGGCTCACTTCTGGCTGCTTGTGCCTGTTGTTATTGGTTCCTCCGCTTCTGCATTCTTCATTACAATCGTGAATGCGTTCATGAATTACCCAGTCGGCTTCACCTACACTGACGGCAAGATTACCGATGTCAATCCGATCGCCGCCATGCTCAGTCCGGCGATGCCGACCAAGGTCGCGCATGTGCTATCCTCTGCCTACTTGACCTGCGCCTTGGTGCTCGCTGCCATTGCCGCATGGTCGCTTCTAAGAGGGCGCAACCACGTCTATTACCGCAAGGCACTCAAGCTCACGATGACCACCGCCTTCGTGTTCATTCTCTCGACCGCACTGATCGGCGACTTGTCCGGGAAATACTTGGCGAAGTACCAGCCGGAGAAGCTCGCGGCCATGGAATGGCATTTCGAGACGACGAACAACGCCGCGCTCGTATTCGGCGGGGTGTTGGATGAGAACAATGAAGTGAAGTATGGGCTGAAAATCCCTTATGCCTTAAGTATTCTTGCACACGGTTATCCTACAGCGGAAGTGACAGGATTGAACGACATTCCGGAAGATGAACATCCACCGCTGTGGATTCATTACCTGTTCGACATCAAGATGGGGTATGCGGGCTACATGACCATAGTC